>NZ_JBFBAO010000013.1:0-40751 GCF_040682255.1 Micromonospora sp. NPDC051296
ACGACCTGGCCGACCCGCTGCACCGGGAACTCGCCCTGGCCCACGTGCACCGGCTCGGTGCCGCCGGCCGGGTGACCATGGTCCAGCCGTACCTGACCGCGGTCGACACCGCTGGCGAGACCGCGCTGCTCTTCCTCGCCGGCCCGGAGGGCCTGGCCTTCAGCCACGCCATCCGCAAGGGGCCGCTGCTGACCGGCCCGGACGAGGGCGTCGAGGGGCTCTACAAGCCCGAGGAGATCACCGCTCGGACGGCCGAGCCGGCAGAACTCGAGGTCGCGGAGAAGACGCTCGTGGCGGTGCCCGGTGGGTCGAGCCGGCTGCTCTACGCCCGGGTGGACCTGATTCCCGGCCCCGACGGCACGCCGGTACTGGTGGAGCTGGAGCTGACCGAGCCCTCGCTGTTCATCGGGTACGCCGACGGCGCCCCCGACCGCCTGGCTGACGCCATCCTCACCCACCTCGCCCGCGCCTGACGGAGCACCGTCCGCGGACACGTCTCCCGCGGACGGCGCTCGGTGCGGCGGGTGGTTTCAGGCGTGGGCCGGGACGGGTTCCTCGGCCGGCGTGGCGGTCTCGGTCGGGGTCGCGTCGACCGGGCGGCGTTCGCGGGTCGCCCAGAGCACCGACAGGGTGGCGAGCCAGACCAGGCAGGAGCCGAGCATGTGGGCGCCCACCAGCAGTACGGGCAGGTTGGTGAAGTACTGCACGAAGCCGACCACGCCCTGGGCCAGCTCGACCAGCAGCAGCGTGCGGGCGGCGCGGACGACGTGGGTCGGCGCGCCGATCGCCCGCAGGGCCAGCCAGAGGCCCACGGTCAGGCCGACGAGCAGGAAGACCAGGTCGGCGTGCACCTGGGAGATCGTCTGGGGGTCGAGGCCGTTGCGGATCGCGTCGGCGTCGCCGGCGTGCGGGCCGCTGCCGGTCACCGCGACCCCGACGATGATCACCGCCGCGCTGGCCATCACGGTGAGCCAGGTCAGGGTCCGCAGCGCGGGTGGCACCAGCGCGATCTTGGGGCCGTCCGGCTCGCGGACCCGGCGCCAGAGGGCGTACGCGACGAGGAGCAGCAGCATCGAGACCACGAAGTGGATGCCCACGATCGAGGGGTGCAACTGGGTGCGCACGGTGATCCCGCCGATCACGGCCTGCGCCACGATGCCGAGGACGACGGCCAGTGCGAGCGGCACCACGCCGCGCCGGCGGGGCCGGTGCAGCAGCGCGGCCAGCAGGGTGGCACCCGCGATCAGCACCAGCACGAAGGTGAGCAGCCGGTTGCCGAACTCGATCACCCCGTGCACGCCCATCTCGGCGGTGGCGGTGTACGACTCGTCGGTGCACCGGGGCCAGGTCGGGCAGCCCAGCCCGGAGGCGGTCAACCGGACCGCCCCGCCGGTGACGACGATCGCCGCGTTCGCGACGATGTTGGCGTACGCGAGGCGGCGTAGCAGAGTGGCGGAGACCGGGAACCGGACAGTTCGCTTCACGGAGCGAATCCTACGCACCGTAGTTGACCCCGATCGGGTGACTCCGCCCGCGCGGTGGTTCGGATCACCGGACCCCGCGTTTGCAGGCCCCTGGCGAATTACGTAACGTGGGCGTTGTGAAAAAGGCGGCGGGGCTTTCCGGGCACCAGCCGGCGGCTGACCTGGCCGCCGGTCGGTCGGTGCCGGCCGCCCAGGCCGCGCCCGTCGCCGACCTGTCGACCCGGGACCGGGTCACCCAGCTGCTGCTGGAGCGGCGTGCCGTCACCGCCGCCCAACTGGGCGACGCGCTGGGGCTCAGCCCGGCGGCGATCCGCCGGCACCTCGACGCGATGCTCGCTGACGGTGACGTGGTCGCCCGCGAGCAGACCGTACGCGGTCACCGGGGGCGGGGCCGCCCGGCCAAGGTGTTCCTGCTGACCGACGCCGCCCGCAGCCGGTGTGGCACGCACCACTACGACAACATGGCCACCGCCGCGCTGCGCTGGATCGCCCGCACCGGTGGCTCGCCGGCGGTGGAGCAGTTCGCCGCCGAGCAGGTGGCCGCCCTGGAGGCCCGCTGCCAGGCCGCGCTGGCCGACGCCGGCGGCGATCCGATGGCCCGCGCGGAGGCACTCGCCGCCGCGCTGACCGCCGAGGGATACGCTGCCAGTGCGTCCACGATCGCTTCCGGCGGCCAGCTCTGCCAGCACCACTGCCCGGTGGCGCACGTGGCCGCCGAGTTCCCCCAGCTGTGCGAGGCC
This sequence comes from Micromonospora sp. NPDC051296, assembly GCF_040682255.1. NCBI lineage: Bacteria > Bacillati > Actinomycetota > Actinomycetes > Micromonosporales > Micromonosporaceae > Micromonospora > Micromonospora sp. NPDC051296. The sequence goes on from NZ_JBFBAO010000013.1 coordinate 2,225, forward strand.
GAGACCACGGTGATCTCCCGCCTGGTCGGTACTCACGTGCAGCGCCTGGCCACCATCGCGCACGGCGACGGGGTGTGCACCACGCACATTCCGGCTCAGCCGCCTGCCCAGTCCGGTAAGACCGTCACCACTGTGAGGACAGATAGATGACCGAGCAGATCGTCCAGCCCCTGACCCAGGAGGAGCAGCTCGCTGCCCTGGGCAACTACGAGTACGGCTGGGCCGACCCGGACGTCGCCGGGGCGGTCGCCCAGCGCGGCCTCAGCGAGGCGGTGGTGCGGGACATCTCGGCCAAGAAGAACGAGCCCGCCTGGATGCTCGACCTGCGGCTGAAGGGTCTGCGGCTGTTCGGGCGCAAGCCGATGCCGGCCTGGGGCGCCGACCTCACCGGGATCGACTTCGACAACATCAAGTACTTCGTGCGCTCCACTGAGAAGCAGGCCGCCAGCTGGGAGGACCTGCCGGAGGACATCAAGAACACCTACGACAGGCTGGGCATCCCGGAGGCGGAGAAGCAGCGCCTCGTCGCCGGTGTCGCCGCCCAGTACGAGTCCGAGGTGGTCTACCACAAGATCCGTGAGGACCTGGAGGAGCAGGGTGTCGTCTTCCTCGACACCGACACCGCCCTCAAGGAGCACGAGGACCTGTTCAAGGAGTACTTCGGCACGGTGATCCCGGTCGGCGACAACAAGTTCGCCGCGCTGAACACCTCCGTGTGGTCCGGTGGCTCGTTCATCTACGTGCCGAAGGGCGTGCACGTGGAGATCCCGCTTCAGGCGTACTTCCGGATCAACACCGAGAACATGGGCCAGTTCGAGCGGACGCTGATCATCGTCGACGAGGGTGCGTACGTGCACTACGTCGAGGGCTGCACCGCGCCCATCTACTCCTCCGACTCGCTGCACAGCGCGGTGGTGGAGATCGTCGTCAAGAAGAACGCCCGGTGCCGCTACACGACCATCCAGAACTGGTCGAACAACGTCTACAACCTGGTCACCAAGCGCGCGGTGTGTCACGAGGGCGCGACCATGGAGTGGATCGACGGCAACATCGGCTCCAAGGTGACCATGAAGTACCCGGCGGTCTACATGACCGGCGAGCACGCCAAGGGCGAGGTGCTCTCGGTGGCCATGGCCGGCGAGGGCCAGCACCAGGACGCCGGCGCCAAGATGGTGCACGCCGCGCCGCACACCAGCAGCACCATCGTGTCGAAGTCGATCGCCCGGGGCGGCGGCCGGACCTCGTACCGGGGCCTGGTGCAGGTGCTGGAGGGCTCGCACAGCAGCAAGAGCACGGTCAAGTGCGACGCGCTGCTGGTCGACACCATCTCCCGCTCCGACACCTACCCCTACGTCGACATCCGTGAGGACGACGTGTCGATGGGGCACGAGGCCACCGTCTCCAAGGTGAGCGAGGACCAGCTCTTCTACCTGATGAGCCGGGGCCTGAGCGAGGACGAGGCGATGGCGATGATCGTGCGTGGCTTCATCGAGCCGATCGCCAAGGAACTGCCGATGGAGTACGCCCTGGAGCTCAACCGCCTGATCGAGCTGCAGATGGAGGGCGCGGTCGGCTGACCCCGCCCGGCGGGCCGGCCCGCGCCGGCCCGCCACCCGAGCACCAGAACGCCGTCGCAAGAACAGACCAAGGACGAGATGACTACCCAGGCTTCCGCGCCGCCCAGCACCAAGTCGCAGGCGCTGCGCTCGTACGACGTCGCCGACTTCCCCGCCCTCACCGGCCTGGAGGAGGAGTGGCGCTTCACCCCGCTCAAGCGGCTGCGCGGGCTGGTCGGTGCCGACCGGACCGCCACCGGCACGGTCCGGCACGAGTACGCCGACCTGCCCGAGGGCGTGACCGTCGAGCGGATCGGCCACGACGACCCGCAGGTCGGTACCGTGCTCACCCCGTTCGACCGGGTCAGCGCGCTGGCCTACGGCGGGGCCGGGCAGGCGCTGCTGGTGCGGGTCGCCCGGGAGGCCGTGCTGGCCGAGCCGGTGACCCTGCGGGTGGTCGGCGAGGGCGCCGACGGTCTGGCCTTCGGGCACACCGTGGTGCAGGTGGAGCGGTTCGCCGAGGCGACGCTGGTGCTGGAGCACGTCGGCTCGGCGACGCTGGCCGACAACGTCGAGGTGTCGGTGGCCGACGGCGCGAAGCTGACCCTGGTCACCGTCGCCGACTGGGCCGACGACGCGGTGCAGGCGCAGCACCTGAAGGTGAAGCTGGGCCGCGACGCGCGGGTGCTGCACGTCCAGGTCACCCTCGGTGGCGACCTGGTCCGGCAGCACACCACCGTCGAGTACACCGACCGGGGCGGTGAGGCCGAGCTGTACGGCGTCTACTTCGCCGACTCCGGCCAGCACCTCGAGCACCGCCAGCTGGTCGACCACACCGTCCCGGACTGCCGCAGCTACGTCGGCTACCGGGGCGCGTTGCAGGGGGAGAGCGCCCACACGGTCTGGGTCGGCGACGTGCTGATCCGCGCCGAGGCGACCGGCACCGACACGTACGAGATCAACCGGAACCTGCTGCTCACCGACGGCGGGCGGGCCGACTCCGTACCCAACCTGGAGATCGAGACCGGCGAGATCGCTGGCGCCGGCCACGCGAGCGCCACCGGCCGCTTCGACGACGAGCAGCTCTTCTACCTGCAGGCCCGCGGCATCCCGGAGGCCGAGGCCCGCCGGCTGGTGGTCCGTGGCTTCTTCGCCGAGCTGCTGAACAAGATCCCGGTCGAGGAGCTGCGCGACCGCCTCGGCGAGGCGATCGAGGCCCGACTCACCAAGGCCGGCGCCTGATGATCCGCATCTGCGCCGTCGAGGACGTGCCGAAGGGCACCGCGATCAGCGCCGACGTCAACGGCACCCAGATCGCGCTCGTGCACGGCGAGGACGAGCAGTTCTACGCCGTACACGACGAGTGCTCGCACGCCGCGGTGGCGCTGTCCGAGGGCGAGGTCGAGGGCTGCACGCTGGAGTGCTGGCTGCACGGTTCCCGATTCGACCTGCGCACCGGTGAGCCGACCGGGCTGCCCGCGACCGAACCCGTACCCGTCTATCCCGTCGAAGTCCGCGACGGCGACATCTACGTCAGTCTGACGCCGAGCAATGGAGTGACCCGATAATGAGCACCCTGGAGATCCGTGACCTGCAGGTGTCGGTCAAGCTGCCCGAGGGTGAGCTCAAGCCGATCCTGGCCGGTGTCGACCTCACCGTGAAGTCCGGGGAGACCCACGCCATCATGGGCCCGAACGGCTCCGGCAAGTCGACCCTGGCGTACTCGATCGCCGGTCACCCGAAGTACGAGATCACCGGCGGTTCGGTGACCCTGGACGGCGTCGACGTGCTGGAGATGTCCGTCGACGAGCGGGCCCGCGCCGGCCTCTTCCTGGCCATGCAGTACCCGGTCGAGGTGCCCGGCGTGTCGGTGGCGAACTTCCTGCGTACCGCCAAGACCGCGATCGACGGCGAGGCGCCGAAGCTGCGCACCTGGGGCGGCGAGCTGCGCGGTGCCATGGAGCGCCTGCACATGGACCCGGCCTTCGCCCAGCGCAACGTCAACGAGGGCTTCTCCGGCGGTGAGAAGAAGCGGCACGAGATCGTGCAGCTGGAGCTGCTCAAGCCGAAGATGGCCATCCTCGACGAGACCGACTCGGGCCTCGACGTGGACGCGTTGCGCGTGGTGAGCGAGGGCGTGAACCGGGTGCGCGACACCGGCGACACCGGTCTGCTGCTGATCACCCACTACACCCGGATCCTGCGCTACATCAAGCCGGACTTCGTGCACGTCTTCGTCGCTGGCCGGATCGTCGAGCAGGGCGGCCCGGAGCTGGCCGACAAGCTCGAGGAAGAGGGCTACGAGCGGTACGTGGCCGGGGCCGGTTCGGCGCGGGCCTGATCCGAAGGAAGGGCCGGTCACGACGATGACCACCATCGCGATCCCACCGGGGATGCCGCAGTACGACGACGTGCCCCGCTACGACGTGGCGGCGGTGCGCGCCGACTTCCCGATCCTCGGTCGGGAGGTCAACGGGCATCCGCTGGTCTACCTCGACAGCGCGAACACCTCGCACAAGCCGCGTCAGGTGTTGGACGTGCTGCGCGAGCACTACGAGCGGCACAACGCCAACGTGTCCCGGTCGGTGCACACGCTGGGCACCGAGGCCACCGAGGCGTACGAGGGGGCCCGGGCGAAGGTCGCCGCGTTCGTCAACGCGCCGAGCGTCGACGAGGTGGTGTTCACCAAGAACTCCACCGAGGCGATCAACATCGTGGCGTACGCCTTCTCCAACGCCTCGCTGCGACCCGACGCCGACCCCCGGTTCCGGCTCGGCCCCGGCGACGAGGTGGTGATCTCCGAGATGGAGCACCACTCGAACATCGTCCCGTGGCAGTTGCTCTGCGAGCGCACTGGCGCGACGCTGCGCTGGTTCCCGGTCACCGACCACGGCCGGCTGGACGAGTCGGGCCTGACCGACCTGGTGAACGAGCGGACGAAGATCGTCTCGCTGGTGCACATGTCCAACATCCTCGGCACGGTCAACGCCACCGCGCGGATCACCGCGCGGGTCCGCGAGGTGGGGGCGCTGCTGCTGCTCGACTGCTCGCAGTCGGTGCCGCACCTGCCGATCGACGTGGTCGACCTGGACGCGGACTTCATCGTGTTCACCGGGCACAAGATGTGCGGCCCGACCGGCATCGGGGTGCTCTGGGGGCGCGCGGAGCTGCTGGCGGCGATGCCGCCGGTGTTCGGCGGCGGCTCGATGATCGAGACGGTGGCGATGGGCGGCTCGACGTACGCGCCGCCGCCGGCCCGCTTCGAGGCGGGCACCCCGCCGATCGCCGAGGCGGTCGCGCTCGGCGCCGCGGTGGACTACCTCACCGGCATCGGCATGCGGGCGATCCAGTGGCACGAGAAGCAGTTGACCGCGTACGCGCTGGATGCCCTGGCCACCGTGCCGGGCCTGCGGATCTTCGGCCCGGAGGTGCCGGTCGGCCGGGGCGGCACCATCTCCTTCGCCTTGGGCGATGTGCACCCGCACGACGTCGGGCAGGTGCTCGACTCGCTCGGTGTGCAGGTGCGGGTGGGCCACCACTGCGCCCGGCCGGTGTGCTCCCGGTTCGGGGTGCCGGCGATGACCCGGGCCTCGTTCTACCTCTACACCACCACCGAGGAAGTCGACGCCCTGGTGGCGGGGCTGGAGCAGGTGCGGAAGGTGTTCCGATGAGCCGGGCGACGCGGGAGCCCGGCGAATCGACGGGAGGACGGCCTGATGCAGCTTGAGTCTCTTTACCAGGAGATCATCCTGGACCACTACAAGCATCCGCACGGCCGTGGGCTGCGCGACGCCGCCGACCCGGCGGACCAGGTCGGCGAGGCGCACCACGTCAACCCGACCTGTGGTGACGAGGTGACCATCCGGGTGGCCACCGACGGCGACGTGCTGCACGACGTGTCGTACGACGGTGTGGGCTGCTCGATCAGCCAGGCGTCGGCGAGCGTGCTGCACGAACTGCTGGTCGGCCGGGGCGCGGTCGCGGCGTTCGAGGTGCATGAGGCGTTCGTGGCGCTGATGTCCGGTCGTGGCCAGGTCACGCCGGACGAGGACGTGCTCGGTGACGGGGTGGCGTTCGAGGGAGTCGCCCGCTATCCCGCCCGGGTCAAGTGCGCGCTGTTGCCGTGGATGGCGTTCAAGGACGCCGCGGCACGCGCCGGTGTGGGCGCGAGCCCGACGGAGGTGAAGGCATGAGCGAGGAAACCACCACGCCGGAGACCGGGGCCGTGGCCACCGACGGTTCGGCGACCCCGCCGGCCGCCGGCACGTCGGCATCCGCCGGGGCCGAGTCGGCCGGTACGAAGGCAGTCGTCGCCGACATCGAGGAGGCGATGAAGGACGTCGTCGACCCGGAGTTGGGCATCAACGTGGTCGACCTCGGCCTGGTGTACGGCGTGCACGTCGACGACCAGAACGTGGCCACCCTGGACATGACGCTGACCTCGGCGGCGTGTCCGCTGACCGACGTGATCGAGGACCAGGCCCGCCAGGCGCTGACCACCGGGCCGGGCGGCGGGCTGGTCTCGGACATCCGGATCAACTGGGTCTGGCTGCCGCCGTGGGGGCCCGACAAGATCACTGACGAGGGCCGGGACCAGCTGCGCTCCCTCGGCTTCAACGTCTGACCCGGCGTTCGCCGGCCGTCGAGCGCGTCAACCCGTCCGGGTGGCGCGCTCGACGCGGTTTCACTCCCGTTGCCCAGCGGCAGGGCACGGGGTGCTGTCGGGTGAGTTGCGCCACCCGGAGGAATATCTGCTGGCGGGCCGGACTTGGCCAGCTACGTGATCCCGTCTAATCCGATAGGGATTAGCGACGATGGCGCCAGGAGGACTCATGCCGAGCACAGCCGACCTGCCCACCCCACTCGTGTCCACCGAGTGGCTCGCCCAGCACGTCGACGACCCAAACCTGCGGATCCTCGACGCGACGGTGCACCTGGCCGCGCCGACCGAGGCGGGCGGGGAGTGGAGCCAGACGTCCGGCCGACCCGACTACCTGGCCGCCCACATCCCCGGAGCGGCGTTCGCCGACATCATCGACGACCTCTCCGAGCCGGACGGCGGCTGGTTCACCAAGCCGTCGCCGGAGCGGTTCGCCGCTGCGGCCGGCCGGCTGGGCATCGGCCCCGACACCGCCGTCGTGGTGTACGCGGCCAACGTGTTCTGGGCCACCCGGGTGTGGTGGCTGCTGCTCGCCAACGGTTTCGACAACGTGGCGGTGCTCGACGGCGGGTTCGGCAAGTGGACCGCCGAGGGCCGGCCGACCCGGTCCGGGGCGGAGAGCTACCCGCCCGCGGAGTTCGTCGGCACCCCCCGCCCGGCGCTCTTCGCCGATCTCGACGAGGTCAGGCAGGTGGTGGAGAGCGGCAGTGGCGCCTGCCTGATCAACTCGCTGTCGCCGGAGGACCACCACGCCACCGAGACGATCAGCTACCCGCGGCCGGGTCGGATCCCGGGCAGCCGCAACGTCTTCGTCGCCGCCCTGCTGGATCCGACCGACGGAACCTTCCGGTCGGTGCCGGAGCTGCGTGAGATCTTCAAGGACGTGCAGGCTCAGCCGGGACGGAAGGTCACCTACTGCGGCGGCGGGATCGCCGCCACCGGGGACGCCCTGGCCCTGCGCCTGATCGGCGAGACCGACGTGGCGGTCTACGACGGCTCGCTGCGGGAGTGGACCAGCGACCCGACGCTGCCGCTAGAGGTGGGCTGAGCGGCCGAGCCTGGCCGCCTCGTCGACGGTCGGTACCTGCTGCACTGGGTACATCTGTTGTCGCTTAGCGACAACAGATGTACCCAGTGGCCGCGAACGTGCCGCCGGTGGCAACCGGAAATGGCGTGGCGTGGGTGGCGTCGCCGGCGCAGGATGGTGCGCGTGAGCGAGCCGTACCCGATGATGCCGTCCCCCGTCGCCGTGGCCACTGCCGCGGGCCGACAGCGGACCGCGCCGGGTCCGGCCTCGTCGCGCCGCGCACCGTCGTGACCGCGGCGTTCCTTGCCGGCCTGGTCGCCGGTTACGGCGTCGCCATCCCGGTCGGCGCGATCGCGGTGCTCATTCTCGGGCTCACCGCACGTACCTCGTTCCGGGTCGGCGCCTCCGCCGCGCTCGGAGTGGCCACCGCCGACGGGATCTACGCCGGTGTCGCGGCGCTCGGCGGCGCGGTGGTGGCGGGCTGGCTCGCCCCGGTCGCCGGGCCGATGCGGCTGGTCGCCGCCGCGGTGCTGCTCGCCCTCGCCGGGTACGGGGCGTGGCGCGCCCTGCGCGTCGCGGCCCCGGCCGGCCCGGCGGGCGCGCGGCGTGGGTTGGACACCCCGGCCCGCGCGTTCGCCGGGATCCTCGCGCTGACCATGCTCAACCCGGCCACCGTCGTCTACTTCACGGCACTGGTGCTGGGCCGCGGAGACCCGGGCGGGTCCGAGATCGGCGCCGCCGTGCTCTTCACCCTCGGCGTGTTCCTCGCCTCGGCCAGTTGGCAGTTGCTGGTCGCCACGGGCGGCACCCTGATCGGTCGGGTGCTCACCAGCGACCGCGGCCGTCTGGTCACCGCGCTGCTGTCGAGCGCCATCATCGCGGCGCTCGCCGTGGGCATGCTCCTCAATGAATGATCGCCCCTCGCCATCCACCATGGACAGCAGTATCACGCGCGCCAGCAGCGGCAGGTGGTGTCACTGCCCGCCCCGGACGGCACCTTCCAGCGCTTCGAGCACGCACACGGTCACCGCGACGGTCGGTGGGTACTACACCGGCAGCACCAGCGCCACGGTGACGGTGGCCGTCTCCGACGGTGGGTTCCTCACCGGTGACGGTCACGCCGTCGTCAGCCGCTCGGCGGGGGCGTACCCGGCCGACCCGGCGTCGAAGGTCGAGGTGGAGTTGACCGCCAAGCCGGCCACGGTTAAGAAGGCCGCGTCCGGCGAGGCGGAGATCGAGTTCCGTTCCGGTGGCAAGACCTACAAGGTCAAGGCATCCACCGTCGACGGCCTCGGCGTGACCTCGGCGGGTAAGGCCGCCGAGGTGCGCTACCGGGCCAGCCTGTACGACAGCAAGGGCGAGGTCCTGGTCAGCGGTCTGACGCTGGCGGTGATGGTGACCGACGGGGGTTCCCCCGGCCGAAACGACACGGTCGGCGTCACCCTGTGGCAGGGCGGCGTCCTGCTCTTCTCGTCCGACTGGACGGGGGCGGGCACCGGCGAGGTCAAGCTGACCGGCGGCAACCTCACCGTGCACTGAACCGACGGAGTGACAGCGCGGGAGGACGCCGGCAGCGGTGTCCTCCCGCGTACCCGTTTCCCGCCGCGCGGTGGCGATCTCCCGTGCCGTACGGTCGGGGCATGAGCAGCCGACCCGCCGCCGGGGGCGGCCGGTGGGTCGAGGTCGACCCGGCCCGCGTCGCCCGCTGGGTCGCCGGCTTCGCCGACCGGCACGGCCCGCCCACCACCGCCGCCCAGGAGTACGGACTGCTGCTGACCGCCCCGGACGGGGCCACCGCCGAGCTGCACACCCCACCGGGCGCGCCGGCCACCACGGATCTGGAGACCTTCGTGGCCGCCGCGACGGCGCCGCGCCGGATCGGCCTGCTGCTGGCCCGCAAGGGCGCGGTGGCGGTCGGCGTCGCAGAGGGCGAACAGCTGTCGGTGCACAAGGTGGACACCCGCTACGTGCAGGGCCGTACCGCCGCGGGTGGTTGGTCTCAGCAGCGCTTCGCCCGCCGCCGCGACAACCAGGCGAAGGCGGCGCTGGCCGACGCGGTCGACCTCGCGGCCCGGCTGCTGTTGCCGGTGGCCGACCGGCTGGACGCGGTGGTCGCCGGCGGGGATCGGCGGGCCGTGGACACGGTGCTGGCCGACCGCCGCCTCGCCCCGCTCGCGGCGCTGCGCGCCGAGCGGCTGCTCGACGTGCCCGAGCCCCGGCACGCGGTGCTGGTGGCCGCCGTCGCCGCCGCCCGGTCGGTCCGCATCCTGATCCGGGAGCCGCAGAGCGACGCCGGCGGGCAAAGCAGAGCAGAACCCTGACGCCCGAGCCGCAGACGCTAGCGGCTCGGGCGTAGCGAGCCGTCGGTGATCTCGGACGGCCGCGCGGTGCTCACGGACGGTGTGGCGACCGCGAGCGGGCCGGCCTTGTTGTTCATGATCGAGGCGGCTCGGGAGTCGGCGATGGTCTGACAGATGTTGTTGAAGGCGTCCTGGACCTTGCGCTCCTCTTCGAACACGTCGCCGCTGAGTTTGCTCAACGCGTCGCTGACGTTGACCGCCACCTCCTGGGCGGTTGGCGCGCTCAGCTCGTTGGTCTTGGGCGGATCCGGCACCAGGCCCTGGGCCAGGGTGCTGCCCATGATGAGGACGGCTCCGGCGACGGCCACTCCGCCGGTGGCAATGGTGAGCCCGGTGCCGACGGCGATCCCGATCAGGGTCCCCCAGGTGTAGCTCTTGGGATCCTTGCTGTTGTTCAGCTCCCGGACCGCTTCGATGGACTGGTCGAGCAGGTTCACGACCGCCTTGCGGTACCGGATGTACATGATCTTGCTGCACTCGAGCTGTTCGCGGACGACCTTGGCCACCGCCGCCTGGTTGACCGAGACGTTCTGCAACGGGGTCAGGAAGTTGTCGATGAAGTTGACCTGCATGTCACCCTGCCAGTGGTTCATGTCCGCCCGGACGTCGTTGATCCGGGAGAGGGCGGGGCTGGCCGGGGTGAAGTTTCCCGCGTTGTCCTGGCTGCCGTGGAACGAACTCTCGATGGTCCGCAGGCCGTCGATCATCGGATTGATGGCGTCCGGATCCGGCAGGAGGTGCCTTTCGAACGCGGGCACCACCCACTCGTAGTAGTCGTTGTGGACGGTCTGGCGGTACGCCTCGATCTCCTCCGGGGGGATCGGGGACATCGGACTCGGCGCGCTCGTGTTGCCGGTCCGATGGGCCCGCTCCCACTGCACGTCGACGGCCTTGCGCCAGGACTCGATGTCGTCGAGCGTCTGCCGGATCAGTTCCCGTTTCAGCTCGGCGGCTTTGGTCCGTACCGTGTTTTCGTAGGCGCTGCCGGCAAGGTCGGACGGGGTGGTCACGGACTCGGTCATCAGCGGGGTGTCCTTCTGCCTGACGGGTAGGGGTCGGTGAGGCTGTCGGTCAGGGCAGCGGTGGTGGGGTGCCGGGGTGGTCGTCGGCGCCCGCGGCCGGCGGGTTCGACGCCGGATCGTTCGGGTTGTGGTTCCTCGGGTCGTCCAGGTAGAGCTGCAGGGCGTCGGAGTTGACCAGATCCGTGTCGAGGTACGCCTGACTCGCCTGCCGGATGCCCTCCGCGCCGACCAGCACCGTGTCGCCGATCTGCGTGTACATGCGCTGCAGTTCGTTGCGCAGCTGGGCCCAGGCGGCCCCTACCGGGCTCGACAACACGGTCGAGCCCGGATAGACCGGGGTGCTGTCCCGGAACGCGTCGGCGTCGCTCGACGAACCCGAACCGCGTGCGCCCGCGACCACCCGGGCGGCGTCGTAGTAGACGTCGGCGATCCGGGGGAGGTGCACCTCGGAAACCCGCCAGAGGCGGTAGAGGTCGCCACCAACAATCTCAGCCATCATCGGTCCCCGTGTCTCTGGATATCTGATCTCCGCCGGCCGGGACCGGCGGAGGTGGAGGTCAGGTCGGCATCCGTCCGGCGTGCGACGCGGTCAGGGCCGACGGCGACGGGCCACCGCCCAGCCGACCGTCAGCAGGACGATCACGCCGGCTCCGGCGGCCAGGAGCCACCAGCGGGTGCCGCCGGCGGCCGGTTCGTCCGGCGACCCGCCCCCGTCGCGCACCGCGTACAGCCGGTGCTCGCTCGTGGCCAGCAGGTAGACCGTGCCCGAGCCGTTCACCGCCAGCTGTGGAACCAGCGTGCCGACCGTCTGCGGATCGAGCGTGGCGACGGTCCGTACCACCTCGTCCGGCCCCAACCGGAGGAGCTTGCGCTCGCCCTGGTCGTAGAGGTAGATGCCCTGAGTGCCGGCGGCGACCGCGGCGACGTTGTTCAACGGTGGCTGGGCCGGTGGCCAGGACTCCGAGGTGGATAGTGTCCACGGTCCGTCCCCGACGTCCCCCTCGCCCGGCCTGGTGACGGTGGCGATCTCACCGGCGCGGAGGCGATGCAGCACCAGGCCGTCCGCGAGCCAGACGTCCCCGTCGGGCGCGACTGAGATGCCGTTCACGGCCGGTACCGGCACCTCCGTGGCCGGGCCGCCCGCCGCGGTGAACTGGCTCGCGCCGTTGCCCGCGACAGTGGTGATGGTGCCGGACGGCGTGACGGCGCGCACCCGCCGACTGGTCAGGTCGCCGAGGTAGAGCGTGCGGTCGGCGGCCACGGCCAGACCGCCGGGCTGGCCGATCGCCGCGGCCGTCGCCGGACCGCCCTCGCCGGCCGAGCCGGGCAAGCCGGTGCCAGCCATCACCGAGATCGTGCCGTCCGGGGCGAGCGCGAAGACCCGGAGCAGAGCGACGTCCGCCAGGTAGAGCGTCCCGTCCGGACCGAGCGCCAGGCTGGTGGGGCTGCCCAGATCGACCTCGGTTCCCGGCGCGCCCTCCGGAATCTGGGTGCCGGGGCTGCCGGGCCGGCCGGTGCCGGCCACCGTGGTGATCGTGCCGGCGGGGGACACCGCCCGGACGGTGTGGTTGCCGGTGTCGCTGATGTAGACGGTGCCGTCCGGCGCCACCGCGACCCCGGAGGGCGTGTTCAACCCGGCGGACGCCGCCGGACCCCCGTCGCCGGAGTTGCCGGCGGTACCCATGCCGGCGACCAGCACGGGCCGCTCGGCGTTCGCCGCATTGTTCTGGGGAAGGACCAAGGCCGTGGTGCTCGCGACAATGGCCGCCAGCGTGGTACCGATTCCCCGGGTTGTGAACACCCGACGTGTCTACCACAAGATCTTGTATCTCAAGTGCCGCAGATCCGGGCGGTCGCGCGCTCGCTCCGCGTGGTGCACTCTGCCCGGGAGCGCTTCGAAACTAAGGAGGATCATGTCCTTTGGCAGCCATCAGTGGGTGGCGACGGCCCTCTCGCCCGATCGCAACGTCAAGGCCCGGGTGTCGACTGACGGCCAGGTGGAGTTAACTTTCCAACCCGGAACCTTCGAGACATACAACGAGAACCAACTCAGCTATCAGCTGTCCCGGTTGGGCATGATGACGTGGGTTTCCGTGCAACGGGCGCGTACCGAGGCCTACCGCGTCGCGCAGGGAATGACCCAGCAGGAGGTCGTCCAGGCGGAACAGTCCGCGCCGCTGGATCCCCGGCGGGAGAAGTACAGCGAGGACCTGGCCAGGGTCGAGGGGGAGGGGATCTCGGCATCGGGCGCCGTCCGGATCCGGACCACCGGCATGGCCGGCTGGTCGGTCGATCTGGAGAGCGGATGTCTGCGTCGGTTCGGCGAGGGAGGCTTTCTCGCCGAGGCGCAGTCGGCGGTGCAGGCCCTGCTCGCCGATCGGGAACAGAAGATCGTCCTCATCAAGGCCAAGTACTTCGATCTCGGCATCCCCCGGCGGTGGCGGGAACTGGCCAGCCAGCTCCCGCAGTGACCGCTCGGGCCGGAGGCAGGTGCGGGGCCGGAACCAGCGATGGTTCCGGCCCCGTCACTGTCCGCTGCGGAAGGTGTCGCAGGAGGCCGGGTCGCCGGTCTCGTAGCCCCGGCTGAACCACCGCTTGCGGTCGGCGGACGAACCGTGGGTGAACTCGTTCGGGTTGACCGGGCGATTCGCCCGCTTCGAGATCGCGTCGTCGCCGATCTTCTCCGCGGTGTCGATGGCCTGGGCGATGTCCCGCTCGGTGATGCTCTTGAAGATCTTCTGGCCGCTGCCGTCGGCGGTGCCGGTGGCGTTGCGCGCCCAGGCGCCCGCGTAGCAGTCGGCCTGTAGCTCCAGCAGTACCGACAGCCGGTTGGCGTTGCCCGGGTCGCGCTGCTGCGCGCGGCGGACCTGTTCGTTGGTGCCGAGCAGGTTCTGCACGTGGTGGCCGTACTCGTGGGCCAGCACGTACGGCTGGGCGAACTCGCCGGCGGCGCCGAGCTGCTCGGCGAGCACCCGGTAGAACGAAAGATCGATGTAGACCAGCGAGTCCGCCGGGCAGTAGAACGGGCCGACACCGGAGTCGGCCGGGCCGCAGGCGGTGTTCACGGCCTGGCTGAAGAAGACGGTACGGGTCGGGCGGTACTGCTCGCCGAGCGCCTGCGGCAGGGCGGTGCGCCAGTACGCCTGGATCGAGTTGACGTAGAGGGTGTTGCGGCAGTCGAGCTGGTCCAGGGCGTCCTCGGCCGCGCACCGCTGCTCCAGCGAGGCATTGTCGCCCTGTGGTTCGTCGCCACCGGTCATGACGTTCAGGCCGAGGCCCCCGCCGACGAGGGCGACCAGCACGGCGATGACGATCCCGACGATGCCGCCGCGCCCGCCGCCGATCGGGATGGGGATGCCCAGCCCGCCGCCTCCGCCGGTTCCTCGCCGGTCGTCCACCTGGCTGGTGTCGATCCGCGCGTTCTCGTTCAGCTCCATGATGACCCCGATCAGTCGATGATCAGTGTGGTGGTCGCGGTGCCGGGTAGCGGTCCGGACGGCGAGACGGTACCCGACGATCTTGGTCGGTAATCCGCGATGGCCGCCAGTCGCGGCCCGCTACAATTGACCCGTGCTGCTCTGCGAAGGCTGAACGCCCCGCGCCGACGGGTCCACCGGGACTCGCCGGCGCTTTCGTGTGCCCTGAGTCAGCCCTCCGGATCCCGAGAGCGAGTACCCCGACATGATCACTGCCAGCGGCCTGGAACTGCGCGCCGGCGCCCGGATCCTGCTGTCCGACACGACCCTGCGGGTGCAGCCGGGCGACCGGATCGGCCTGGTCGGCCGCAACGGCGCCGGCAAGACCACCACCCTCAAGGTGCTCGCCGGCGAGGGTCAGCCGTACGCCGGGCAGGTCGACCGGCGCAGCACCGTCGGCTATCTGCCGCAGGACCCGCGTACCGGCGATCTGGAAGTCACCGGCCGGGACCGGGTGCTCTCCGCCCGCGGCCTGGACCTGCTGATGGCCCAGATGAAGGAGCTGGAGGCACAGCTCGCCGATGGCGGCGACGAGCGGCTGGTCCGCCGCTACGGCGCGCTGGAGGACCAGTTCGCCGCCCTCGGCGGGTACGCGGCCGAGGCCGAGGCGGCCCGGATCTGCGCCAACCTCGGGCTGCCCGACCGGGCCCTCGCGCAGACCATCGGCACCCTCTCCGGCGGCCAGCGCCGCCGCATCGAGCTGGCCCGCATCCTGTTCCGCGACGCCGCTGACGACGGTGGCGGCATCCTGCTGCTGGACGAGCCGACCAACCACCTCGACGCCGACTCGATCACCTGGTTGCGCGGCTTCCTCGCCAACCACAAGGGCGGGCTGATCGTGATCTCGCACGACGGTGACCTGCTGGAGTCGGTGGTCAACAAGGTCTGGTTCCTGGACGCCACCCGGTCCGTGGTCGACGTCTACAACCTGGGTTGGAAGGCGTACCTGGAGGCGCGGGAGACCGACGAGCGGCGCCGGCGCCGGGAGCGGGCCAACGCCGAGAAGAAGGCCGGCGCGCTGATGGCGCAGGCGGACAAGATGCGGGCCAAGGCCACCAAGACCGTCGCCGCGCAGAACATGGCCCGCCGGGCCGAGCGGCTGATGTCCGGCCTGGAGGAGGTACGCGTCTCGGACAAGGTGGCGAAGGTGCGGTTCCCCGCCCCGGCCCCGTGCGGGCGTACCCCGCTGACCGCGACCGGCCTGTCCAAGTCGTACGGCTCGTTGGAGATCTTCACCGACGTTGACGTGGCGGTGGACCGGGGCTCCCGGGTGGCCATCCTCGGGCTCAACGGTGCCGGCAAGACCACCCTGCTTCGGATGCTCGGCGGCCTGCTGAAGCCGGACACCGGCGAGGTCCTCCCCGGTCATGGGCTGCGGCTGGGCTACTACGCCCAGGAGCACGAGACGCTGGACGTGGAGCGGACCGTGCTGGAGAACATGCGGGCCGCCTCGATCGAGCAGACCGACACCGAGCTGCGCAAGATCCTCGGGGCATTCCTCTTCTCCGGCGAGGACGTCGACAAGCCCGCCGGGGTGCTCTCCGGCGGCGAGAAGACCCGGCTGGCCCTGGCCACGCTGGTCTGCTCCGGCGCCAACGTGCTGCTGCTGGACGAGCCGACCAACAACCTGGATCCGGTCAGTCGGGAGCAGGTGCTGGATGCCATCGCCCGCTACCCGGGGGCGATCGTGCTGGTCACCCACGACCCGGGTGCGGTCCTCGCGCTCAAGCCCGACCGCGCCATCCTGCTGCCCGACGGTGACGAGGACGCCTGGAGCGACGACCTGCTCGAACTGGTCGAGCTGGCCTGAGGCGGGCCGCTGTCGGTAGCGGAGAGCGATCAGATCGCGACGGGTCGCCAGCGTCACCTATCGGGAAGCTGACATTGCATAGCGTGTCGGTTGGCGAATAGTTGATATCTGGCGCATGATCGTTCGAGGCGGTCTAATAGGTGGGACCGTATCCGAACCGCACAGTCTGGGACGTGAGGACACAGCATGGCAGCCACTGGCACAGCCACCAGCACTGAGAAGGGTCGCCGGATCGTCGGAGCCGAGCGTCAGACGCTCGCCAAGGACCTCGTCAAGCGGTACACCGGGGGAGAAAGCATCCGTGCGCTCGCGGCCTCGACCGGCCGATCCTACGGGTTCATCCACCGGGTGCTCACCGAGTCCGGGGTGCAGCTGCGGCAGCGCGGCGGGGCCCGGCGTCGCAAGAAGGCGTGACCCGCCCGTCAGCGTTGTCGACCACTACCGTGACCCGGGCCGCCCGGTGACCGCCGAGGCGACCGGGGTCCGGCTGGAATGCGACGGGCCGGTAGCCACGGTCACCCTGTGCCGGCCCGACGTACTCAACGCGCAGACCCCGGCGATGTGGCGCGCGATGAGCGACTTCTCCCGGGACCTGCCCGGTGACGTGCGCGTCGTGATCGTGCGAGGTGAGGGGCGCGCCTTCTCCGCCGGCCTCGACCTGTCGGTCGCGGGTGCCACCGGGCCAGGTTCGTTCGCCGAGCTGTCCGCCCTGCCCGAAGCGGAGTGCGCCGACCGGATCGCCGCGTTCCAGGGCGGGTTCACCTGGCTGCACCGCCCGGACGTGATCTCCGTTGCGGCCGTGCAGGGGCACGCCATCGGCGCCGGTTTCCAACTCGCGCTCGCCTGCGACCTGCGGGTCCTGGCCGAGGACGCGAAGTTCTCCATGGCCGAGGTCACGCTGGGCCTGGTGCCGGACCTGGCCGGCACCAAGCGCCTGGTCGAGCTGGTCGGCTACGCCCGCGCGCTGGAGATCTGCGCCACCGGCCGGCGGATGGACGCCGCCGAGGCGGACCGGATCGGCCTGGCCACCCTCGTCGTGCCGAATACCGAGCTGGACGACGCCGTGCGGGATCTCACCGCGGGGCTGCTCGCCCACCACCGGGACGCCGTGGTGGAGATCAAGGCCCTGCTCGCCGGTGCGGCCGGGCGTACCCACGCCGAGCAGCAGCGGGCCGAGCGGGAGGCGCAGACCCGGCGGTTGCACGATCTCGCCGGGCGGGGCGAATAGTAAGGACCGTTCGGGAAGATCCGGGTTACTCGCAAGGTTGTCGTAGTCGTCGGGAGAATTGACCCGACGGTGTGCCGAGCCTGTTGATCCGGAGGTGTGCGTGTCCAACCCGATGGCCGCTGGCGGCATGGGCGGTTGGAGCATGCTCCGGTCGATGCGCAGCCGCGACGAGGTCTCCACCCACCGGCTGCAACGCGGGGTCGCCCGGCGGATCGTGGCGTTCGCCCAGCCCTACCGGCGGGACATTGTCATCTTCCTGCTGACCGTGATCATCGCCGCGGTGATCGGGGTGGCCACCCCGCTGCTCGCCGGCGACGTGATCGACGCGATCACCCGGGGCGGCCCCGAGGCCGCCGCGCTGGTGATCCGGCTGGCCCTGTTCATCGCCGCGCTCGCGGTCGCCGACGCGCTGCTCTCGCTCGCCCAGCGGTGGTATTCGGCGCGGATCGGCGAGGGCATCATCCTCGACCTGCGTACCCGGGTCTACGACCACGTGCAGCGGATGCCGCTGCAGTTCTTCACCCGCACCCAGACCGGCGCGCTGGTCAGCCGGCTCAACAACGACGTGCTGGGTGCCCAGCGGGCGTTCACCTCGACGCTGTCCGGCGTGGTCAGCAACGTGATCCAGTTGGTGCTCACCGCCGCCGTGATGTTCACCCTCTCCTGGAAGATCACCGCGCTCTCGCTGGTGCTGCTGCCGGTGTTCATCATCCCGGCCCGGCGGGTCGGCCGGCGGCTGGCCGAGATCACCCGCGAGTCGTACAACCTCGACGCCAAGATGAACGCGACCATGACCGAACGGTTCGGGGTCGCCGGCGCGCTGCTGGTGAAGCTGTTCGGCCGGCCGGACGCGGAGGCGGGCCGGTTCGCCCAGCGCGCCGAGCGGGTTCGCGACATCGGCATCCAGTCCGCGATGTACTCGCGGACCTTCTTCGTCGCGATGCTGTTGGTGGCTTCCCTGGCCCAGGCGCTCACCTACGGCCTCGGTGGCTGGCTGGCGGTCACCGGGGATGTCAGCGCCGGCACCGTGGTGACCCTCGCGCTGCTGCTCACCCGCCTCTACGGCCCGCTCACCGCGCTGAGCAACGTCCGCGTCGACGTGATGAGCGCGCTGGTCTCGTTCGACCGGGTCTTCGAGGTGCTCGACCTGAAGCCGGCGATCCAGGAGCGGCCCGACGCGGTGCCGGTGCCCCAGGGCACGGGCACCGTCGAGTTCCGCGACGTGCGCTTCCGCTACCCCAGCGCGGCGGAGATCTCCCTCGCCTCGCTGGAGGAGGTCGCCACGCTGGACCGTACGGTCAACGAACCGGTCCTCAAGGGCGTCTCCTTCCGGGTCGAGCCCGGGCAGATGGTGGCCCTGGTCGGCCCGTCCGGCGCCGGCAAGTCGACGCTGTCCATGCTGATCTCCCGCATCTACGACGTCACGGACGGGCAGGTGCTGGTCGGTGGGGTGGACGTGCGCGACGCCACCGGAGAATCGCTGCGCGACGAGATCGGCGTGGTCACCCAGGACTCCCACCTGTTCCACGAGACCATCGCGGAGAACCTGCGTTACGCCAAGCCGGACGCCACCGACGACGAGCTGTGGGCGGCCCTCGCGGGTGCGCAGGTCGCCGACCTGGTCCGCGCCCTGCCCGACGGGCTGGACACCACCGTCGGTGAGCGCGGCTACCGCTTCTCCGGTGGCGAGAAGCAGCGCATCGCCATCGCCCGACTGCTGCTCAAGGCGCCGTCGATCGTCATCCTCGACGAGGCGACCGCACACCTGGATTCGGAGAGCGAGGCGGCGGTGCAGCGGGCGCTGTCGGTGGCGCTGTCCGGGCGTACCGCGTTGGTGATCGCGCACCGGCTGTCCACCGTCCGTGACGCCGACCAGATCCTGGTCCTCGACGAGGGCCGGATCGTCGAGCGGGGTCGCCACGCCGAGCTGGTCGCCGTCGGCGGCCTCTACGCCGAGCTGTACCGCACCCAGTTCGCGGTGGCCGACTCGCCCACCCCGCACGTCCCCGCCACCGGTCCGGAGCCGGTGGTCATCCCGACCCGCGAGTACGTCGCCGACGAGGCTTTGCCGCCCGCCGCCGCCAACTGACGGCGTGGTGCCGAGATCTTGGTACGTTGCGGCCCGCCGCGGGGCGGGAACGTACCAAGATCTACGCCGTTCCGCACGCGGCCGCCGACCGGCCCCGGCGCGGCAACACGATCCCGGCGCCCCCGGCTAGTTCGAGGGCCATCCCGGTTGCCGCTGGCACGACAACTGCGCGCCGGCCCTGTCGACCTGACCGCACGAAGGGATCACGGAGAACCTCCGAGACCTTGGACACTTACCGTTCGCCACGCTCTACCGGATCGAGACGGCCAAGGCCCGACCGCAAAAGCGGACGCTGCTCGCGCTCCTGGATCACTACGGTGTAACTGACGCGGCCCGCCGCGCCGCGTTGCTCGACCTGTCCAGGCAGGCCACCCAGCTCGGTTGGCTGCAGGCGTACGAAGCCGAGCTGCCGGAGGAATACACCACCTACATCAGCTTCGAGGCCGAGGCCCGGAGTGTGCGCAACTACGAGTCGCTGTTCGTGCCCGGCCTGCTTCAGACCAAGGGCTACACGCGAGCGGTGGTGACGGCAAGCTTGCCCTACACCAGCGGCGACGAAGTGCAACAGCGCGTGGATACCCGCGCCCAGAGGCAGGCGTCCATCACGAAGGACGACCCGCTCAAGCTGTGGGCGATCGTTGACGAGGCTGTGCTGCACCGCCAAGTGGGCGGCGAGCAGGTGATGGACGAGCAGTTGCGGCATCTGCTCGACGTGACCAGCCAGCCGCACGTCACCTTTCAGGTGCTGCCGTACAAGGTGGGCGCCCATGCGGGGATGCACGGTGCGTTTGCCGTGATGGACTTTCCCGACGCCGCCGATCCGGAGTTGGTGTACATCGAGAACATGGCCGGCGCGTTGTTCTTGGAGAAGGAAGCCGACGTGCGCCGCTACGCCGAGATGTTCGACCAGCTGCGAGCTGCTGCGCTGAACACCGCCGACAGTCAGATGTTGATCTCAAAGTTGATCGAGAAGAGATAGCAAGGAAGGTGTTGCAGGTGGACGCGCCAGACCTGGGCGACGTGACATGGCGTAAGAGCACCCGGAGTGGCGCGAACGGCAACTGCCTGGAGGCTGCCGACCTCCAACACATGATCGCCATACGGGACAGCAAGGATCCCGGGGGCCCTGCGCTCATCTTCACGACCGGTGGGTGGGCGGCATTCGTCGAGGGGATCAAGGGCGGCGAGGGTAGCCGGTAGACGCGGCCGGTCAACACGAAGGGCACCCGATCTTCGGACGGGTGCCCTTCGTGCTGATCGCACCGGCGCAGGTGTGGACCCCGGTCCGTCCGCTGTCAGAACGAGGATTGCGGCGGTTACTCGTGGAGGTATACTCGGCTGCGAGTAATCGGGTGCGAGGAGATGCCGGATGGCCAAGCGTCGCAAGGTCAACAATCTGATGGCGCTGGCCGTGCTCTCCGTCCTGGTGCACCGACCGATGCACCCCTACGAGATCGCCTCGGCGCTGCGCGGCTGGGGCAAGGACCAGGACATGCCGATCAAGTGGGGGTCGCTCTACACGGTCGTCGGCAACCTCGACAAACACGGCTTCATCACGGCCGTGGAGAGCGTGCGCGCCGGCCGGCGCCCCGAGCGCACGGTCTACCGCATCACCGACGCCGGCCGGGCCGAACTGGTCGACTGGGCACGCGAACTGCTCGCCACCCCGATGGCCGAGTACCCGCGGTTCCGGGCCGGCCTGTCGGTCCTTGCCGCCGTGCACCCCGACGAGGCCGCCGATCTGCTGCGGCAGCGGCTGAGGCAGGTGGTCGAGAACATAACCGCGGCCCGAGCCGAACTTGCCGGACACTCCACCGAGGTGCCCCGGCTGTTCCTGATCGAGTCCGAGTACGACCTGGCGATGCGGGAGGCCGAGGCGGCCTGGATCCGCACCGTCCTCGCCGATTTCGACTCGGGCACCTTCCCCGGGCTCGACCAGTGGCGGGCGTTCCACGAGACCGGCGAGATCCCGGCCGAGTTGGCCGCACTCGCGGAAAGGACGAGCACTCCCGACGAGCCATCCGAATAACGACGCGGCCCCGGCGCGGTGCGCCAACACCGCGCCGGGGCCCTTACCTCGAACCACACCTGGGCAGGCGCTCGGCACGAGGCGGCAACCATCGAGGATAGCCGGGTTCCCACCCAGGGCGGTTCGCCATGCACCGGACCGAGTCCCAGGGAGGACCAATGACCGACGTACGGACAGCCATCATCATCGGCGGCGGCATCGCCGGCCCGGTCGCGGCGCTCGCGCTGCACCGGGCGGGCATCGCGGCGACCGTGTACGAGGCGTACCCGAGCACCGCCGACGGCATCGGCGGCACGCTGGCGCTGGCGCCCAACGGCGTCGCGGCCCTGCGGATCGTCGGCGCGGACCAGGCGGTGACCGACGCCGCCACGCCGATGCACCGCACCGCGCTGGTGATCGGCGCCAACCGTGTCGACCTGCCCGTCCTGGCCGGTGCCCCGCCGCTGCGCGTGGTCCACCGCAACGCCCTGTACCGGGTGCTGCACGAACGGGCGACCGCCGAGGGCATCCCCATCGTGCACGGCAAGCGGCTGACCGGCGCACGGGAGACCGCCACCGGGGTCACCGCCGAGTTCGGCGACGGCAGCACCGCCAGCGCCGACATCCTCATCGGCGCCGACGGGGTGCACTCCACGGTGCGTAACCTGATCGACCCGCACGCGCCGGGGCCGCGATACACCGGCGTGCTCGGCTTCGAATCGGTGGCGGCGCACACCGTGGACGTCGAGCCGGGAACGATGACCTTCACCTTCGGCCGGCGCGGCTACTACCTCTACTGGTCCGAGCCGGGCGGCGGCACCCGCTGGGGCGCCAACCTGCCGCAGGACCGGCCGATGAGCCTGGCCGAGGCGCGGGCGGTGTCCTCCGAGGACTGGCTGCACCGGCTGTGGGACGCGTACGGCGACGACGACCCCGGTGCCGCGCTGATCCGCAGCAGCAACCCGGCCGGGTTGCAGGTCTCCGGATCGCTGCACATCATGCCGCCGGTGCCGCACTGGCACCGGGGCCGGATGGTGCTGGTCGGCGACTCGGTGCACGCGCCGTCCAACAGTTCCGGGCAGGGGGCGTCGCTGGCCATCGAGAGCGCCGTGCAACTCGCCCGCTGCCTGCGCGACCTGCCCGACGTACCGGCGGCCTTCACCACGTACGAGCGGCTGCGCCGAGCCCGGGTGGAGGGGATCGCCGCCCGCGCGGCCCGGATCAACCACGCCAAGGCACCCGGACCGGTCGGCCGGGTGGTGATGCCGGTGATGATGCGGATGCTGATGAAGGTCGCGATGAAGCCGGAGAAGACCCTGGGCCCGGAGCAGCGCTACACCATCGACTGGGACGCCCCGGCCACGACGGAGCGGGCGCTCGCCTGACACCGTCGCCCCGTGTCACGGACGCCGCCGGCGGCTCACTCCCGCCGAGCCGCCTCGTGCAGCTCGGCGAAGGCCGCGCCGAGGGTCGGCGGGGTGTAGTGCGCGTTCAGGCCGCTGGGGTTGGGCAGCACCCAGAGCTGGGCGCCGGCCAGCGGCTCCGGCTGCGGGCCGAAGGTCGCCTTCGGCCGCAAGAACCCGATCCGGTACGCGGTCACCCCGACCACGGCCACCCAGCGGGGCCGGTACCGGGCCACCTTGCCAGCCAGCTCCTGCGCGCCGGCGACCAGTTCGGCGGCGGTCAGCTCGTCGGCCCGGGCGCTGGCCCGGGCGACCAGGTTGGTGATGCCGAGCCCGAGCCCGGGCAGTTCGTCCTGCTCGCTGGGGTGCAGCAGGCGCGGGGTGAACCCGCCCCGGTGCAGGGCCGGCCAGAACCGGTTGCCGGGGCGGGCAAAGTGCCAGCCGGTCGCCGCCGACCACAGCCCCGGGTTGATCCCGACGAAGAGCACGTCCAGCCCGGCGGAGATGAGATCCGGCAGGGTCCGGTCGGCCGCCGCGGCCAGTTCCTCCCGGCTCGGACGCGGGTTCCGGCGGGCCGGCGGTTCGTCGCAGTTCTGGTGGCGGGCCGCCGGTTCGTCGCAGTTCTGGTGGCGGGCCGTCGGTTCGTCGCGGGCCGGCTGGTGGGTCCGCTCGTCGCGGCGCGGGCGCGGGTTGCGGTCTGGTGCCGGCGAGGCGGTCACAGGCCGCGCAGCGCGCCGCCGTCGACCGGGATGGTGACCCCGGTGAGGTAGCTCGCGGCGGGGGAGAGCACGAAGGCGGCCACCCGACCGAACTCGGCCGGGTCGCCGATGCGGCGCAGCGGGATGCCGGCCTCCGCCTCGGCCTGGGCCCGAACGGGGTCGCCGGTGGCGGCGAAGAGTTCCCGGTTACGGTCGGTCAGGATCCGCCCCGGCAGCAGCCCGATCACCCGTACGCCGCGCGGGCCGTACTCGTCGGCGACGTCCTTGGCGACGCCGGCCAGGCCCGGACGCAGCCCGTTGGAGATGCCCAACCCGGGCACCGGGCCGCGCGCCGAGGTGGAGAGCACCAGCCCGATCGCGCCGCCGTCGGGCAGCGCGGCCGCGACCGTGCGCACCGTACGCACGCTGCCCAGGAAGACGGTCTCGAAGGACTGCCGCCACTGCTCGTCGTCGACCGAGGCGGCGGTGCCCGGTGGCGGGCCGCCCACCGAGACCAGGGCGCCGTCGAGCCGGCCGAAGCGGCGCTGCGCGGCGTCCACCAGCAGCCCAGGCGTGGCCGGGTCGGCCAGGTCGGCGGTGACGCCGACGGCCCGATCCGGACCGCCGAGGCCGGCCGTGGCGGCGGCCACCGCGTCGGCGTCCCGGGCGGAGAGCACCACTCGGGCGCCGTCGGCGACGAGGCACTGCGCGGTTGCGTAGCCGAGCCCACGGGAGGCGCCGGTCAGCACGTACACCCGATCGGTCAGTCCGAGATCCATGCCACCGATCCTGCCGCAGCTGGCCCCGGCGCGACATCCCGGGCCCGCCCGGCTTCCGTTCGGACGGAGGGGAGGGTGTTAACAAGGGGCCCTTCCTCTACCGGAGGCGTTAAGAAGGGGCCCTTCCTTTCAACGGGGCGGGCGTAGCAGGCGTACCCGGCTGGCGAACTGCACGGCGACGGCGTTGCCGGCCCGGCCGACGGCGGGGGCCCGGCGCGGGCGCGGGGCGCGCTGCCCGTCGTAGCGGAACGCCGCCTCCCGGACGGCCAGCTCCTCAGCGCCCAGCGCCGGCAGCGCGTCGCGGGCGTGCAGCGCGCGGGCCAGGTCCCAGCCGTCGCGCAGGCCACCGCTGGTGGGCCGGTCCGCCGCCCACTCGATGAAGGCCGCCGGCCAATCAGCGCCGAGCCCGGCGGCGAGCAGCGGCCAGTGCCGGGCGACCTCACCGGCGCGCTTGCGCAGCAGCGCGGCGCGGGCGGCGGCCAGCGGGGCGGGAGTGAATCCCGGCGGCAGCGGGCCGCCAGCGACCAACGCCGCCACCAGCTCCGCCTGCCGGTGCTCCAGCGATCCCGGCGTATCCCCGGCGGGTGCCGCCGGATCGGTGCCGGCGGTGCTCATGTCACCACCGGGAACCCGCTGGCGGCGGCTACGGCGTCCAACTCGGCGCGCAGCTCGGCGGCGGGTGGGTAGTGCCCGTCGCGTTCCAGCAGCACCGCCGGAGGGCGCTGCCGGGCGCACAGTTCGGCGAGCAGGTCGAGCACCGGCGGGGGAACCGGGTCGGTGTGCGTGTCGTGGTAGAAGCCACCCTGTTCGGCCCCACCGGCGACGTGCAGGTACGCGACCCGCTCCAACGGCAGGCGGTCCAGCAGCGCGAGCGGGTCGGTGCCCCGGTTGCGGGCGTTGGCGTGCACGTTGGCGATGTCGAGCAGCAGCAGCGCGTCGGTGCGCTCCAGGATCTCGCTCAGGAACGCCGCCTCGTCGAGTTCGTCGTCCGGCCAGTCGAACAGGGCCGCGATCGGCTCCAGCGCGATCGGTACGGGCAGTTCCGACTGTGCCCGGGCGACGTTGGCGCAGACCACGTCGACCGCCTCCCGGCTGCGCGGCAGTGGCAGCAGATGCCCTGCCTCCAGCCCGCCGGCCCGGACGAAGGCGATGTGCTCGCTGACCAGCGGGGCCGCCAGCAGGTCGGCGACCGCCGCCAGGTGGGCAACCCGGGCCGGTTCGACCGGCTCCGCGCCGCCGAGGGAGAGTCGTACCCCGTGCGGTACCACGGTCACGCCGCGCTCCCGCAGCTCGACCAGCCCGTCCGGCGGCGGACCGGCGGCCGGCACCGCCTCGGCGATCACCTCGACGAAGCGCAGGCCGGGCAGCTCGGCGACGAACCCGGCGATCTCCGGCCGCCAGCCGATGCCTACCCCGTGCGGGCCGGTCATCCGCCGCACCCGCCCCCGCCGCAGCCCCCGCCGCCACCGCCGCCACCACCGCCTCCGCAACTGCTGCCGCAGCTGGCACCCGCGGTGCTGCCACTGCCACAGCTGCTGGTCGTGCTGGTGCCGCCGCCCGTCATCGCCTGACGCTGGATCTCGGCCTGCTGGGCGAAGGTCGGGTCCAGTGCCCAGAGTGAGGCGGTGCCGTAGAGCGCCACGGCCATCGCCAGCCCGGCCGCGCCATAGACGGCGTACGCGGGGTGCGAGGCCGGCGCGAGGTGGCGGTTTCGCTGGCGGAGGCTCCGGACCGCGACGTCGGCTGCCCGGGTCCGCCGGGGCACCCGGACGAACAGCACCGTGGTGACCACCGCGAGCCCGCAGACGATGAGTACGAGGTACCAGACCGGACGGTCGTTGGCCAGCCCGGCGACGATCCGGAAGACGCCGAGCAGCAGCAACGCGACCAGCAGCAGCGGGCCCATACGCAGGGCG
Organism: Micromonospora sp. NPDC051296; assembly: GCF_040682255.1. Classification (NCBI taxonomy): domain Bacteria; kingdom Bacillati; phylum Actinomycetota; class Actinomycetes; order Micromonosporales; family Micromonosporaceae; genus Micromonospora; species Micromonospora sp. NPDC051296. The sequence continues at coordinate 28,257 of NZ_JBFBAO010000013.1, forward strand.
GTGCGCCGGTTCGGACCGACCACCAGACCTCGCCGGTCCAGCCCGTCGCGCAGCTCGACGAGGGCGCGGTCGACCCACTCGGTGCCGCGCAGTTGCCGGGCGGTCGTGTGCTGGGCCGCGGCGTAGTGGACGGCCCGGTCGAGCGGGGTGGCCCCAGGCGGCAGGGGGCCCTCGGTGGTCAGCTGGCGGTCCGGTTGCACCCCGATCGAGCCCTGGCTGCGCAGGGTGCTCAGCGAGGTCCAGACCGCGAGGTCCTCCCCACCGTTGAGGTAGGCGACCTGCTGCGGGCCGAGCTGGTCGGCAGGGGGCGCGGACCGGCCCGCCAGCAGCGCCCGGCGGTGGATCAGCACACCGGTGACGAGGACGACGGTCGCCACCAGGTAGAAGATGAGGAAGGTCCGGCTCGGGACGCCCCAGGTGTCGAAATCTGCTGCGAGACCCATCATGGCCTGCTCCTGTCGCGCGAGGGGAGACGCGGTTTCATTGTGGAGCGGCGACGCCAGCAACCTGGTCCCGCAGGGGGCCAGTTATCTCGTCGTTACCTGACGCGTCAGCGCCGGCGCACGGCCTCCTCGACCAGGTCGAGCACCGGGCCGAGGTCGCCGGCCGGGCGTCCCATCGCCAGATGCAGCACCAGGCCGTCGTAGGCGAGTTCGAGGAAGCGGGCCAGCACGTCGATCGGCACGTCGTCGCGGAGCACACCGGCCTCCCGCTGCCGGGACAGGCGCTCCCGGGTCGCCTCGGCGATGGCCGCCGACCGCTCGGCCCACCGCTTGGCGAAGGCCGGGTCGGTACGCAACCGCCGGGACACCTCCAGCTGGCTGCCCAGCCAGCCCGTGGTGTCCGGGGAGATCGCGCGGGCGAGCAGGTCACGCATCACCTGCACCAGACCGTTGCGGGCGACCGTCTCCACCATCGCCGCCGCGTCGTCCTCGGCGACGGCGAGGAAGAGCGAATCCTTGTCCCGGAAGTGGTGGAAGATGGCCCCCCGGGACAGCCCGGTCGCCTCCTCGAGGCGGCGGACGGTCGCGCCCTCGTAGCCATGCCGGGCGAAGCAGGCCCGCGCGGCGGCGAGGATCTCCTGCCGGCGGGCATCGAGCTGATCCTGACTTACTCTGGGCACATCGCGATCGTGTCAGCTCACACCGGGTAACGCAAACCGTACGTACGGCTTGGTATTGCCGGCCCGGTTAGGATCTGGCGGTGCCGCCGCCCACCTTCCCCCTGCCGTCCGCGCCACTGACGGTGGCCGTCGTCCAGGCCGAGCCGGTCCCCGGAGACGTGGCCGGCAACGCCGTCACCGCCGCTCGACTGGCCCGCCGGGCCGCCGAGCTGGGCGCCCGGGTCGTGGTGCTGCCAGAGCTCTTCCTGCCCGCGTACCATCCGCCGACGCTGGCCGCCGACCCCGCCGGCACCGACGTCGCGGCCGACGCCGCGGGGCGGGTGGATGACTCGCGGCTGGATCCGCTGCGGTCCGTCGCGAGCGCCGGCGTCGCCGTCGTGGTCGGCGCCGCGGTCCGCCATCCCGAGGCGCGCCGGTGCATCTCGGCGCTGGTCGTCGACGGTGCCGGCGTAATCCGGGTGGGGTACGACAAGCAGCAGCTCTGGGGCGGGGAGGGGGAGCTGTTTCAGCCTGGCCTGCGCGGTGCCACCCTGCTGGTCGACGACTGGCGGCTCGGTCTGGGCATCTGCTACGACGGCTGCTTCCCCGAGCACGGCCGCGCCGCCGCCGACGACGGGGCGCACGGCTACCTCTGCCCCAGCGGCTACCTGGTCGGCTCCGAACACCGTCGCGACCTCTACTACGCCGCGCGGGCGCTCGACAACACGATGTACGTGGCCTTCGCCAATTCGGTCGGCGGCACGGACCCGTGGCGGTTCAACGGCGGGGCGGCGATCTACGACCCGCAGGGCCGACCGTTGGCCCGGGGTGCCGACGCCGGTGAGGAGGTGCTGGTCGCCGTCCTCGACCCGGCGGCCCTGGCGGCTACCCGGGCGGCGCACTCGATGCTGCGCGACCGGCTGCCGCGCCAGGGGGCACCCCGGGCGTCGGTGCCAGCCTGACACGAGCGCGTAACCTGCGGCCCTGTCGGCGGGGTACCGGATTCCCGTAGGGTTCCCGAGTGCCGTTGCTCCTGCTGGATCTGGACAACACCCTGCTCGACCGGGCCGGGCCGTTCCGCACCTGGGCAGAGCGCTTCCTCGACGGCATCGGCGCCCCGCCGAACGACCTCGAATGGCTGCTGTCCATCGACGCCGACGGGCTCACCGACCGCTGGGACGTCGCCGACGCCATCCGGGACCGCTACCGGCTGCGCATTCCCTCCATCGACCTGGTCGAGGAACTGCACGACGGGGTCGTCGAGTTCACCCGGCTCGACCCGCTGGTCGCCTGTGCGTTGCGGATCGCCGACGACGCCGGCTGGATGCCGGTGGTGGTGACCAACGGCGCGGTACGCCTGCAGGACGCCAAGATCCGGCGCACCGGGCTGGACCGGTATGTAGCCGACTGGGTGATCTCCGAGGAGGCTGGGGTCAGCAAACCCAACCCCAGGATCTTCGCACTGGCCGCCCAGCGGGTCCGGATGCCGCTGCGCGGCGCCTGGGTGATCGGTGACGGCCCGGAGGCGGACATCGGCGGCGCCACCGCGGTCGGGCTGCCCAGCATCTGGCTGCACCGGGGCCGGCCCTGGACGGACACCCGCTTCGCGCCGACCGCGACCGTCGACACGGTGATCGCCGCGGTCGCCGCCGCCATGGGTGCCTGAACCGTAAAACCGGTTGACCCGGCGCGTCGTCGCCGCGAGCATGGTCGTCGCATCGTGCATCCGGGCGCGCGTCCGGTCGAGGAGAGGGGGTCGGTCATGGCCGTCTTCGCAGGTCACTTCCTGCCTCCATCAACCTCGAACAAGGGACGACCAGCGCAGTGCGCGATCACGACTTCCCGGCGCCAGAGCGCCGGGCCCGCGGCAGGCGCCGCTTCGACGACGACGAACCACACTTCCTGAAGCACGGCCGGGCCTCCGGACCCGCCCCGGCCGACCCCGACGACGAACCCGAACCGGACACCGGTGCGGTCTGGTCGTCCTGGGACGATGCCGTGCACGGTCCGCAACCCCACCCGGACTGGCTGGTCACCGAGCTGGCCGCGAAGGACACCGAACTCGGGGTGCTCAAGACCGGCAAGGAGGCGGACGTCCACCTGGTCCGCCGGGCCGTCCCCGGCACCGATCGGTCCTGCCTGCTCGCGGCGAAGCGCTACCGCGATCCTCGGCACCGGCTCTTCCACCGCGACGCCGGGTACCTGGAAGGGCGCCGGGTGCGCCGGTCGCGGGAGATGCGCGCGATGGCCGGCCGGACGGCGTTCGGTCGGCAGATGATCGCCGGGCAGTGGGCGGCGGCGGAGTTCGCCGCGTTGGCCCGACTCTGGGAGATCGGCGAGCGGTACGGCACCGTGGCCGTGCCGTACCCGGTGCAGCTGCGGGGCACCGAGCTGATGCTGGAGTTCCTCGGCGATCACGACGAGGGACGGGCCGCACCCCGGCTGGCCGAACTACGCCCGGCCCCGGCCGAGCTACGTGAGCTGTGGGGGCAGCTGGTCGAGGCCCTGGTGGTGCTGGCTCGGGCGGGGTACGCGCACGGCGACCTGTCGCCGTACAACCTGCTCGTGCACGCGGGGCGACTGGTGTTGATCGACCTGCCGCAGGTGGTCGACGTGGTGGCGAACCCGCAGGGGCGGGACTTCCTGGCCCGGGACGTCCAGGTCGTCGCCACCTGGTTCGCGGCCCGCGGCCTGCCGCCGAACGTGGTGGACCCGGCCGCGCTGACCGAGGCGCTGTCGCGCGAGGCGGGCCTGCGCTGACCAGCGGGCTCCGGGTGGCGGGTGGACCGCCGCCCGGAGCCCCTGGGCTCACGCCGTCACGCGGCGCTCGTTCATTGCAGGTACCGCTCGACCTCGGGCACCGGGCGGGCCCCCTGGGCGTCGGGGTCGCCGTGGGCCTGCCGGGCGGCGCGGCGCCGGCGCAGCAGGTCCCAGCACTGGTCGAGGGATTCCTCCAGCTCACGCAGCCGGGTGCGGGCCTCGTCGTCGGTGCCCGCCTCGTTGGCTTGCGCCGCTGCGCGCAGGCGGTGCTCCTCGTCGACCAGATCGGAGATCCGGCTCAGGATGGTCTTGTCGTCCATGCCTCTGAGCCTGGCACAGCGAGGCGGGCCGCGCCCGCATTCCCCCCGGTGAACCCGGCGACGCGGCGGAACGGCCCGACGGTGCAGGGTGTAGATCGCCGGGGCCCTCGGTACGGTGGCTCATGGGGGCGGCCCGGCGCGGCGGATCCTGCGGCTGGTCGACAACTCGGGCGCTCTCGCACCACCGCGCCGACCTGGTGGAGCATCCGCCACTGTGGTGCGACAAGGGGCTTTACGGGCCGGTGCTGATCGTTCGGGCGGCGCTGCTCGCGGCGCGGTAGCTCGCGTTCGTGCCGACCGTGCCGGGCCCGAGCGGCGGGCCGGCGCAGCGCCGCCCCGGGGCGACCAGGGCATGATCACGAGCGCTTGAGTTGCTGCTGCGACGCTGTTAGCGTGCGCCGGGGTCGGTGCGTGTGACGCCTTCCTGACTGACCGATCAGCTAGTTAACGGCCAGGGACGGTGCGATGAACTCCCGCAGTTCAAACCTGCGTACCAAGGTCGTGGCCCTGCTGGTCTTGCTGGTGGCACTCTGGGGATTCACCGCCTGGGTAACCGTCCGAGAGGGAGTCAACCTGGTCGGCGTGCGGGCGCTCGACGGGCGGGTGTTCGACCCCAGCGAGCCGCTGCTGCTGCAACTGCAGCTGGAACGGCGTACCTCGCTGGCGTACCTGGGGCGGCCGGCCGAGGCGCAGCGGGGTGAGCTGGAACAGCTGCGGCAGCGTACCGACGAACTGGCCGCCGAGTTCGCCGAGTCGGCCGACAACTGGCAGGTCAGCCTACTCGGCAGCGAGGACCTGCGCGAGCGCGTCACGGAGCTGAATCGGGGACTGGACACGCTGCGGGACACCCGCACCGCCGTCGACGGGCGCAACATCGGCCGCAGCGAGGCCGGGAGGGCGTTCACCGAGCTGATCGAGTCGATCTACCAGATCTACCACGAGCTCGGCAATCTCGACGACGACGAGGTCGCCGAGGACACCACCCAGCTGATCCGGCTCAACCGGGCCCGGGAGCTGCTGTCCCAGGAGGACGCCCTGCTCGCCGGTGTGCTGGCCGCCGGCCGAATCACCCCGGCCGAGCGGGCGGAGTTCGCCCGGGTGGTGGGCGCCCGGCGGTTCGTCGCCGAGCAGGCGGTCATCCGCCTGCCGGACGCCGATCAGCGTCGCTACGCGCAGCTGATCGCCGGCCCGAACTTCCGCCGGCTGGCCGAGCTGGAGAACCAGATCATGCTCGGCCCCGGTAACTCCCGGCCGCCGTTCACCGCAAAGGAGTGGGCCGACACCACCAGCCCCTCGCTGATCGAGATCGGCGACGTCGTGCTGGCCGGTGGTGACGACCTCGTCGAGCGGGCCACCCCGGTCGCGGCCGGCGTCATCGTCCGGCTGGTGCTCGCTGGTGGTCTCGGCCTGCTCGCGGTCATCGTCTCGGTGGTCGCCTCGGCCACCACCGCGCGTGCGCTGGCGCAACAGCTGCAACGGCTGCGCGACGCCGCGTTCCAACTCGCCGACGAGCGGCTGCCGAGCGTGGTGGAGCGGCTCGGCCGCGGCGAGAAGGTCGACGTCGCCAAGGAGACATCGCCGCTGCAGTTCGGTGCCGACGAGATCGGCCAGGTGGGTCGGGCCTTCAACGCCGTGCAGGAGACCGCCATCCGTACCGCGGTGGAGCAGGCCGAGCTGCGGCGTGCCGTCCGCGAGGTATTCCTCAGCCTGGCCCGGAGCAACCAGTCGCTGGTGCATCGCCAGCTCACCCTGCTGGACTCGATGGAGCGGCGGGAGCACGACGCGGAGGAACTGGAGGACCTGTTCCGCGTCGACCACCTGGCCACCCGGATGCGGCGCAACGCGGAGAACCTGATCGTGCTCTGCGGCTCCACGCCCGACCGTGCCTGGCAGCGCAGTGTGCCCATGGTGGACGTGATCCGCAGCGCGGTCGGCGAGATCGAGGAGTACAGCCGGGTCACCGTGCTCCCGATCGGCGGGGTGTCGCTGGCCGGGCGGGCGGTCGGCGATGTGATCCACCTGCTCGCCGAACTGATCGAGAACGGGCTGTCCTTCTCCCCGCCGCACACCAGCGTGGAGGTGCGCGGGCAACTGGTCGCCAACGGGTACGCCATCGAGATCGAGGACCGCGGTCTGGGCATGACCGAGGTGGACCTCGCCGCAGCCAACCACCGGATCGTGGACCGTGCCGAGCTGAACCTCGCCGACGCGTCCCGGCTGGGGCTCTACGTGGTGAGCCGGCTGATCGACCGGCACGAGGTGCGGGTGCAGCTGAAGGAGTCCGCGTACGGCGGGACGACCGCCGTGGTGCTGATTCCGAGTACCTTGATCATCGCCGACGGTGCGGAGCCGGGCGACCTGAGCGAAATCCGGGCCGAAACTTCGGCCCCGGCCACCGGGCCGGCTCCGGCCGGTCCGGGTGAGCGGACGGCCGCGCCGGTGGCCCTTCCCGCACCCCGTGCCCCGGCCGAAGCCGACACCGTGGTCGGCAAGCAGGACGGCGCCGTCGAACGCACTGGGGACGCGCCAATGGAGGTTCACCTCGGACCCGCCGGTGGCACCGGCGGCACCGGGCTGCCGACCAGGTCGCGGCGCCGCCCGGGACATCCCGCACTGGACGGCCCGACCATCCCGATCGAGCTGCCGATCACCTCGACGCCGAGTGGGGACGGGGTGACCCGGCCGTCGCGGCGACCCGCCGACGTGGACGCGGACGGGAGTCAGCCGGCTGACGCCGTGACCACGGCCGGTTCCCCGCCGTCGAGCACCGCAGCGGCCTGGACCGAGTCGGGTGGTGCCGCGGCGGCCGAGGTCGAGCCGACCCGTACCGAGTCGGGCCTGCCAGTCCGGGTCCGGCAGGCCAGCCTCGCGCCGGCGCTGCGGGCCGAGCGCGAGGACGTGGCGGAGGGCGACGACGTCCTCCGCGAACCCGAACAGGTTCGACGCATGATGAGTTCGTACCAGACGGGCACCCGGCGCGGACGCTCCGACGCCGCCCGTCTGCTCGATGGTGGCGGTCGGCGTGACGCGGACGAGTCCGGCGACGCTGACCAACAGGCGACCTGACCGAGTTCGGGAGCCCGGCGATACCGGGCGACCGCCGGTCAGTCCCAGATGAGCACGGCGTAGAGCCGGGGAGAAGAGGACGACGAAGTGGCGCAGAAGACGGCTTCGAGTGCCGACCTGACGTGGTTGCTGGATGACCTGGTCGGTCGGGTCAAGCAGGCCGAGCACGCGGTCGCGCTGTCCGGTGACGGTCTGCTGATGGCCTCCTCGCAGGGGCTCAGCCGCGACGACGGCGAGCACCTGGCGGCGATGGCGGCCGGCATCCAGAGCCTGGCCCGGGGCGCGGGCAAGCGGTTCGGTGGTGGGCAGGTGCAGCAGACGATCATCGAGATGCAGTCGTCGTTCCTGTTCGTTACGGCCGCCGGCCGCAACGCCTGCCTCGCGGTTCTGGCCAGTGAGGACGCCGACGTGGGGCTGATCGCGTACGAGATGGCCATGCTGGTCACCCGGGTCGGCAAGTACGTCGCGTCGCCGTCACGATCAGCCGAGCAGACAAACTGGGAGCAGTAACCCGGATGGCGGGGCAGGGGAAGTCCGCCGACCAGCAGTGGGTGGACGACCATGCCGGTCCGGTGGTTCGTCCGTACGCGGTGACCGGCGGCCGGGCCCGACCGGTCACCGGTACGTTCGACCTGATCTCCCTGGTGACGGCGACCCGCAGGGACGTCTCTCCGGAGATCGGGCTCGGCCCGGAGCATCTGGCGATCGTCGGCCGGTGCCAGCGGATGCAGTCCGTCGCCGAGATCGCGGCACATCTGGACCTGCCGGTGGGCACCGTGCGGGTCCTGCTCGGCGACCTGGTGGCGCGCAACCTGGTACAGATCCGGGAGCCGCACCGCGCGGTCGGCGTTCCCGACCACAGCATCTTCGAGGCGGTTATCAATGGACTACGGGCACTCTGAACGGCCGCCGGGTGCGACCACTCTGCCCACAGCGATCAAGATCCTGGTCGCGGGCGGCTTCGGGGCCGGCAAGACCACGCTGGTCGGCGCGGTCAGCGAGACGCGCCCGTTGCGGACCGAGGAGGTGCTGACCGAATCGGGAGTCGGCATCGACGACATCTCCGGCGTCGAGGCCAAACGGACCACGACCGTCGCGATGGACTTCGGCCGGATCACCATCGGCGACGACCTGGTGCTGTACCTGTTCGGCACCCCGGGCCAGGACCGGTTCTGGTTCGTCTGGGACGAGCTGGCGCTCGGCGCGATCGGCGCGGTGGTGTTGGCGGACACCCGGCGGCTGGCCGACTGTTTCCCCGCCATCGACTACTTCGAGGAACGGGGCACGCCGTTCCTGGTCGCGGTCAACTGCTTCGAGGGGGCGCGGCAGTACCGGCTCGACGAGGTGCAGGCCGCACTGAACCTCGACCCCGAGGTGCCGGTGCTGCTCTGCGACGCCCGGCAACGGGAGTCGGCCAAGGAGGTGCTCATCAGCCTGGTGGAGCACGCCCTGAAGCTCCGGGACGCCCGCCGCCGCGTCGGGTGACCCTGGGCCGACAACCCCCGACGCCGGGTACCTCCAGATGACGAAGGGCTCCTCCCCGCGAGCGCGGGAAGGAGCCCTTCGGCCGTGGTACGTCAGTTGGCGATCATGCGGCGCAGCACGTACTGCAGGATGCCGCCGTGCCGGTAGTAGTCCGCCTCACCGGGGGTGTCGATCCGGACGACCGCGTCGAACTCCAGGCCGCCGTCGGTGGCGACCCGCACCGTACGCGGGATCGAGCCGTCGTTGAGCGCGGTCACCCCGGTGATGGTGAACGTCTCGGTGCCGGTCAGCCCCAGCGAATCGGCGTTCTCCCCGACCGGGAACTGTAGCGGCAGCACGCCCATGCCGATGAGGTTGGAGCGGTGGATCCGCTCGTACGACTCGGCGATGACCGCCTTGACGCCCAGCAGCATGGTGCCCTTGGCCGCCCAGTCCCGCGACGAGCCGGAGCCGTACTCCTTGCCGGCCAGGATGACCAGCGGGACGCCGGCCTCCTGGTACGTCATCGAGGCGTTGTAGATCGAGGTCGTCTCGCCGGTCAGGTGGTTGACCGTGAAGCCGCCCTCCACACCCGGGACCAGCTGGTTGCGCAGCCGGATGTTGGCGAAGGTGCCCCGGATCATCACCTCGTGGTTGCCCCGGCGGGAGCCGTACGAGTTGAACTCGTGCCGCGGCACGCCGTGCCCGGCGAGGTACTCGCCGGCGGGGGAGTCGGCCTTGATGGAGCCGGCCGGGGAGATGTGGTCGGTGGTCACCGAGTCGCCGAGCTTGGCCAGCACCCTGGCCGGACCGATGTCGAGAACAGGCGCCGGCAGGCGCCGCATGCCCTCGAAGTACGGGGGCTTGCGGACGTAGGTGGACTCGCCGTCCCAGGCGAAGGTGTCCCCGGTCGGCGTCGGCAGCGACTGCCAGCGCTCGTCACCGGCGAAGACGTCGGCGTACGCGGCGCTGAAGCCGGTGGCGCCGATCGCCGAGGCGATGACGTCCTGGATCTCGGCGGTGCTCGGCCAGATGTCGCGCAGGAAGACCGGCTGGCCCTCGCTGTCCTCGCCGATCGGCTCGTTGGCCAGGTCGATGTCCATCGTGCCGGCGAGGGCGTACGCGACCACCAGCGGCGGGGACGCCAGGTAGTTCATCTTCACGTCCGGGTTGATCCGGCCCTCGAAGTTGCGGTTGCCGGAGAGCACCGACACGACGGCGAGGTCGGCCTCGTTCACCGCGGCCGAGATCTCCTCCGGCAGCGGGCCGGAGTTGCCGATGCAGGTGGTGCAGCCGTAGCCGACCAGGTGGAAGCCGAGCTTCTCCAGGTAGGGCGTGAGGCCGGCCCGCTCGTAGTAGTCCATGACGACCTTGGAGCCGGGCGCGAGGGTGGTCTTCACCCACGGCTTGCGGTTCAGGCCCTTGTCCACCGCGTTGCGGGCGAGCAGCGCCGCGCCGATCATGACCTGCGGGTTGGACGTGTTGGTGCAGGAGGTGATGGCGGCGATCACCACCGCGCCGTGGTCCAGCTCGTACTCGACGCCGTCGTCGCCGGTGACCCGGATCGGGTTGCTGGCCCGCCCGCCCGAGCCGACGGCGGCGGTCACCAGGTCGCGCGGGGCGTCGGCCGGGTCGTTGACCTCGTTGGCCGGCGAGTCGCTGGCCGGGAACGATTCGGCGCTGGCCTCGTCGGCCGGGCCGGCGGTGCCGTACGGCGGGTTGGTGCGCACGCCGCCGCGGGCGTCGGCGTCGCTGCCGGTCTGGTCGGCCGCGACGTAGTCGGTCAGCGCGGAGCGGAACAGGGTCTTGGCGCTGCCCAGCGGCACCCGGTCCTGCGGGCGCTTCGGACCGGCGAGGGAGGGCTCGATGGTGCCCAGGTCGAGCTCCAGGTGCTCGGAGTACTCCGGCTCGGCGGCCGGGTCGTGCCAGAGGCCCTGCTCCTTGGCGTACGCCTCGACCAGCGCGACCTGCTGCGGGTCGCGGCCGGTCAGCTCCAGGTAGCGGACCGTCTCGGTGTCGATCGGGAAGATCGCCACGGTGGAGCCGTACTCCGGCGACATGTTGCCGATGGTGGCCCGGTTGGCCAGCGGCACCGCGCTCACGCCCGGGCCGTAGAACTCGACGAACTTGCCGACCACGCCGTGCTTACGCAGCATCTCGGTGATGGTGAGCACCAGGTCGGTGGCGGTGGTGCCGGCCGGCATCTCGCCGGAGAGCTTGAAGCCCACCACGCGGGGGATCAGCATGCTGACCGGCTGGCCCAGCATGGCCGCCTCGGCCTCGATGCCGCCGACGCCCCAGCCCAGCACGCCCAGGCCGTTGACCATGGTGGTGTGCGAGTCGGTGCCGACGACGGTGTCCGGGTACGCCTGACCGCCGCGCTCCATCACGGTGCGGGCCAGGTACTCGATGTTGACCTGGTGCACGATGCCGGTACCCGGCGGGACCACCTTGAACTCGTTGAAGGCGGTCTGCCCCCAGCGCAGGAACTGGTAGCGCTCCTTGTTGCGGGTGTACTCCAGCTCGACGTTGCGCTCGAAGGCGTCCTCCCGGCCGAACAGGTCGGCGATCACGGAGTGGTCGATGACCAGCTCCGCGGGGGCGAGCGGGTTCACCTTGGTGGGGTCACCGCCGAGATCGCGGACGGCCTCACGCATGGTGGCCAGGTCGACCACGCACGGTACGCCGGTGAAGTCCTGCATCAGCACCCGGGCCGGGGTGAACTGGATCTCGACGTTCGGGTCCGCGGTCGGGTCCCAGGCGCCGAGCTGGCGGATGTGCTCGGCGGTGATGTTCGCGCCGTCCTCGGTCCGCAGCAGGTTTTCCAGCAGGATCTTCAGGCTGTAGGGGAGCCGCTCGTGGCCCTCCACCTGGCTGATCTTGAAAATCTCGTAGCTCGCGTCTCCGACGCGTAGCTGGGTCTTCGCACCGAAGGTGTCGAGGCTCGCCACGTCGTACTCCTTCACACCAGCGACCGTGAGTAGTCCTGAGCAGTCTGTCGCACCGGCCGGAGCGCCGCCGTGGTTAGGCAACACTTACCGCCGATTCTCGCTGTCAACAAAACCGTACGTCCGTCTTGCTATAAGTGCAACCCGATGCCATCGTGTGGACGGGAGGTGCAACCATGATCCACCACGTTCAGCTGGCCTGCCCGCGGGGCTCCGAGGACCGCTCGCGGGCCTACTACGTCGGCCTCCTCGGCCTGACCGAGCAGGCCAAACCGCCGGCTCTCGCGGCCCGCGGCGGTTGCTGGTTCAGTGGGTACGGTGCCGAACTGCACCTGGGCATCGAGGACGACTTCCGCCCGGCCCGCAAGGCGCATCCCGCCCTGCTCCGGCCGGACCTGGACGCCCTCGCCGCCCGACTGGCTGCCGCTGGATACCCGGTGACCTGGGGCGGGGACGAACTGCCGGGGATGCGCCGCTTCCACACCGAGGACACTCACGGCAACCGGCTGGAGTTCCTCACCCCGGCGTGATCCCATCGCCGCCCGGCGGCGGGTGGGGCTGGCCCGGCCGGGTGGCCGCCCGGTGAGCGGGCCGTCCGGCGCGTCCGACCCGGGTAGGCACCTGGTGGCCGCGCCGCGTTCGGTGGGCACGCCAAAGGGCCGACCCCGGGTTGGGGTCGGCCCTTCGTGGTTGTTCGGTTGGATCGGTGGAAGGAAGGGACCCTTCTTAACGCCTGGTGTAGAGGAAGGGCCCCTTCCTAACGCTTCTTGTTCGGGTTGGTCAGCTGGTGGCGGTGTAGCCGCGGGTGGCGATCCAGTTGGCGAGGTTGTCGACG
>NZ_JBFBAO010000014.1:0-40658 GCF_040682255.1 Micromonospora sp. NPDC051296
CCGACCCGAACGCCGCCAGCACCAGCGGCACGATCAGCCCAGCCCGGCCGAACTCGGCGTAGAGCAGCACCCCGGCCACGACCAGGCCCACGATCACCGGATGCCGGACACACCAGACGGCGGCCCGGAACAACCAGCGCAGCACCAGGCCGAGCGCGATCAGCCACAGCGGCAGCTCAAGCCGCCGAGGGCGGATCACCATCAGATCCCCGGCCGTGGTCATCACGACCTCACCACGCGGCCGGCGGATCATCGAACACCCCGCACGACCGCTACCAGCCCCCGCGCAAAGGCGGGCATACCCTTGGACACGTCACGACCTCTCTCGACAGAGCAGGGGAAGAGACACCAGGGGGCGGGGCTGCCGTCCGCCAAGACCAGACAGCCCCGCCCCCACCAAATGCGGCTACGCCGCCGCCTTCTTGCCGCCGACCACCGGAGCCCGCAGCCCGGTCGCCCGCAGCGAATACGCCATCCGCCCGTTGTTCGCCACGTACGGCGTCACCGTCATCCCGTCGAACTCCACCGCCTCGAACGGCGCACCCGACGGCGGCACCGGCTGATAATCAGCCGAGATCTTCACCGTCGTCTCCCGCGACCGCTTCCCCAGCTCAGGGTCAAGATCCATCACCCGGACCTGCCACACCCGCTGACCAGTCAGCTTGTCCTTCGCCGGGCTACGCCGACCTGTCTTCTCGTCGTAGTCCTCGACCTCACCCAGCGACTCGGGCACCAACGCGCACCCCGCCGGGAACACGTCCTCGAACCGCACAGCGAACCTCGTACCGCCACGCAGAGCCATCGCTCAACCTCCAGGTTGTTGACTTGTCTGCCAAGTTGCGGTCCAAGGTAGACGGCACTTGGCAGACAAGTCAACAAGTAAGTTTCGGTAGCCGCACAGCAGGCGACAAGCGAGCGGGGAGAGCGTCAACCCACGCACTGCTGTTCGCAGTGACAAGTAACCTCGTTCGTAATAACATGCATGAGGTAATGTTCGGGGAAGCACAAAGAAGGGCCCCCAACCCCTCGCCAGGAAGCATCGAGGTTGGAGGCCCGCAATCAGATGGGGTGATGTGGCCCTGCTGGCCAAGCAGGAGCTACATCACATCCCCGCCAGACCTGATCAGGTCCACCAACGTACCGACTCGTGCCGCAATCCTCATCCCGAGGTCCAGCAGCTCGCCCCAATTCCGCAGTCGCGCCAGGCTGGCACGGACCCGAGGTTGAGGCACCGGTGAGTCGTTGGTTGGCATGCTGCACCACCTCCTTGACCAGGGGTTGGGTCTCTCCCTCTCCCTGCGCACCGGAGATGGAACCCACCCTCTAGCCGCCGAGGCATGCGGCATAGCGTCATCGACCGTAACCGCTAGATGCCAACCGGACTGCTGAATGTGATTCCGAACACCGGAATCGATGGAGGCAATTTATAATTACCGATTAGCCTCCCATCTCGCATAGATCCGGAAATATTCCTTTGAGCAGGATCCGCCACTTAGGATCTAGCGGTTGAGGGGCACAAATCGACCGGCGCCGGGTATGACTCACTCATGGCAAGTCAAGATCAGCGGCGTCCGCAAACAGTAGACGAAACACACTCACGACCGGCAGAACTTGATGACGCAGCCGTCGAGGCGCTCGGCGAGCTGAGCAAGGCGTTGGAGACGATCCACCGGGTCCGAAGTCACCTGTACTCCGCTCACCAGCTCGTCGGCGGTGCTGATCTCACCCTTGATCGGGTGGTCGAGCTGCTGCGGCAGGCAGGGCACGACGAGGTTGCCGACCGGGTAGAGCGCGAACTGCTGGGCCGCAACGTGCTACCCGGCCGCTGGACGTTCCAGATCATGGAGGAGTTCGATGACGGGTACTACGCGGCGTTCCAGGAGGTAGAGCGGTACGCGCGGGAGACGCTAGCCGGCGGCCGCCGGCACATTTTCGAGGCGGAGATGAAGGAGCGTCGGCGGACTCATGGGATGCCGGGGCATGAGGCTACGCCGCAGGAGTGACCGGCAAACCGTTCGGGAGCATCGAGGCCAGGGCAGCCGCTCTGGCCTCGATGATTTTCATGCGGCCTTCGTACTCGATGGGTTCGCGGTGGGCGGCTTGGCCGGTGACCTGGCCGGGCCATTTGCGGTAGAGCAGGCCGTGTTCGCGGGTGAAGTAGCCCTCGCTGACCGCGCTGGCCGCCAGGAGTAGGCCGGTGTCTTCGGAGGCGGGCAGTGCCATCCAGCCGCCGAGGGCCAGGAGCAGGTCACGGCGGATGCAGAGGGTGGCGGGGTGGACCTGGGCGCGGTAGCCGTTGGCTTGCCAGAAGGCGAGGACGGCACCCCGGCCGATGACTCCGCCGTCGGGATCCTTGCCCCATCCGGCGGTTGAGCCGTCGGGCATCAGGTCCAGGACGCGGGAAGTCGTCCAGCCGATGTGCGGGTGAGCCTCGAAGGCGGCGATGTCTCGGGCGAGCGCGCCGGCGGTGAGTTGGTCGTCGGCGTCGAGCACCTTGACCAGTTGCCCGGTGACCCTGGAAAGAGCGAGGGTGCGGGCGACACCGGGGCCGCCGGGACGACCGCCGCCGATGCTGATGCGAGGGTCGTCCGGCAGGAACCCGGTCAGTGCGCCGGTCTGCCCGTCCTCCTGGACGAGCCACTGCCAGTCCCACCCGTCGGGCATGTCCTGCCTCACCAACGAGTCGTACGCGCCTACCAGGTATTCGATGCTGGGCGCGTGGACGGGAGTGATGACCGAGACGAGCTGCGTCAAGTTTTCCACCGCTGGAGTTTGTGGGAGTAGACAAGCTCGGTCCGGTCGCCCGGCATGACCACGTCGGCGACCTCGACGATGCGGCCGGTGGTGTCGATGGAGGTCTTCCGCACGGTGAGCACGGAGACGCCCGGATCGATGTCCAGCAGTTCGGCCTCATCCGGCGACGGCGGACGCGCCCGGATTTCGTCGTCGATCCGGTCCAGTTCGATACCGATCGTGTGCAGCTGGTGCTGCGTGCCACCGGGCCAGGGCTCGTTGCTTTCGTCGAGCAGGTCCGGGTTCGCGGCCACAAGGTCACAGGGCAGGTACGAGTAGGACATTGTCAGCGGCGCGTTCTCGTGCCGGGACAAGGTCCAGTAGACCCGACGCAGCAGCGGCGTACCCGGCTCGACCTGCAAGGCAGCCGCCATTTCCGCGTCTGCCTCCACCTGGGTGTACTCGGCATGGAACGTGAGGTCATCGACGGTCAGGCCGGTGTCATGCTCGGTCGCGCCGGTCTTGAGCCGCTCGTCCTCGTCGAGAAGGACCCGGTCCTTCTCCCACTGGTACCGCTCGGCGTTGCGACGGCGTACCCGCTGGCGCTGTGCCCGTACATAGGTGCCGCGCCCCTGCTCCGCGCGGACCAGGCCCCACTCGCGGAGCTGGCGGATGGCGTTGCGGACGCTGGTCCGCGACAGGCCCGACGTGTCGGCCAGCTCGGTTTCGCTGGGCATCAGCGTGCCGGGCGCCAGTTCTCCGCTCGTGATCTTCGCCCGCAACTCTTCGGCGAGTTGCAGGTAACGAGGGCGCCAGTCCCGGCCATGCACACCGGTCACCGTACCCCCTAGACGTTCCAACGACTGCCAGGTGGTCCCACCCGCCGGCCGTTCCGGCACCGGACTCACCTCCACCTCCGGCCGCCTCGGTCGATGCCCGGCCACAGGGGTACGGCGGGAGCTGCGGCGGTCAGTGGCGGTCATAGTGTCCCTCCAGAGGTTGTCCCTTGGTCATCACCCGCCACCGGGCGTAGGCCAGTTCGTAGATGAGCCGATCGAGCTGGGCGCGCGAGAGCAGCACCGATTGCGTTGCGCCGTCGCGAGTCGCGTCGACCTTGACGACAGGCTCACGGCGCCGGAAGCGGTCCAGGAGCAGTTGCACGCTCACCCAGCCGCTGCGCTCGCTGCCGATCGTGGCGAGCAGCCGGCGATGCATCGGATCGTTCGGCCCGCACCCCCGGCACCAGTCGGGACACGAAGCCTCGTCGGTGGCCTCAGTCGGTCGAATGCCGGTCGGGCCGTCACTGTCGCTCATGCTGGTCCTCCCCCGGGCCGACGGCCTGCACCAGGAGCGAGCGGAGCTGGTCGACCAACTGTTCCGCTTGCGGGAGGGTGAGTTCGGCCCAGGCGACACCGGACCGGCAGGAAGCGTGAACGACAACGGTCGGCCATGCGTAGTCGGATCCGATCAGGTACGAGACGACGAGGCCGGACGACCGGACCTCACCGGTCCGCAGCAGCACGCCCCGATGGCGTCGCGCCATGTGCGCCAGCACAGGCGGCACCAGGTGCCCGCACCGATCCGGCGCGCACCAAGCAGGGTGGCTGGCTGCGGCGGGCCGCCTGCCCGTCTGGCTCATTGTGGCCACCGCCCACCGTTGCCCCGGAAGATCTGCCCCCGGGTCAGCAGCGGCGCCTGACGCAGCGCCGGCAACTCGCGGGTCCGCTCCACCATCCAGCGCAGCGGATCGGTGTTACGAGCAGAGGCGGAATCGCCGGAGCGGCTTCCGACCCCGGATCCGGCCCGGTTCGCCTGTCGGCGTGACCGCCACGGCAAGAACCAGGGACGTCGACGATGAGAGCCAGGCATCGCACCTCCAGACGTAGGGGAGCCGGCGGCCGACCAGGGGGATTGACCGGCCACCGGCCCGACAGAGGGCACGGCGCACCGTCCGACACCGGACGGGTCGGGTAACGCCGAGCCACCTTGTACGCGCGACTACCGCAACCGGCCCACTAGGACGTCGCGCCTCACGCACGACCAGCCAGCGCAGCAACACCCTGATACACGCCGTCATCCCAGCCGCACACCGGGAAACGTACCTACAAGTGGACGAGTTGTCTACACGTCAGAACGACGCCTCTGCTTGACACTTGGTAAGACAAGTGCCAGGTACGGTGAGCAGGTGCCCACCCCGCACTACGGACAGCCGCGCTACCGCGTCATCGCCGACGAGATCAGGAAACGGCTCGAGCACGGCATAATCGCGCCTGGAGCACTCTTACCCACTGAAAGTGCCCTCACCGCAGAGTTCCGAGCAAGTCGCGGCACCATACGCCAAGCAATCGCCACGCTTCGCGACGAGGGCCTAGTCTCCACCGAGCACGGCCGGGGCACCCATGCAACAATCCAAACCAATGGCCAATCGGACGCTACGGAACGAGAGGTTCTCGCCGACAACCGCTTAGCCTCCCTTTTTGCAGTGCGGGCAGGGACAACACTGATCGAGGTCGAGCGCGTGACTCGCAAGAACGGCCAGGTCGAATCAGTTATCCGAACTTATCGAACGAAGCCACCGAGCCCAGCGGCACCTTGACGTTATACTGTCGCTTGCCTTCAACCGCTACGGGATGCAAGCCCACCTTTGGGGGTGAGGGAACAAGCCGACGCTGGAAAATGTGCCTACAGAGCAAAGCAAGTATGGGCGTTTGCCTCAGTGGCCACCCCAACCCGTCCGCCGCCGGTGGGCACCAGAGGTGCGGCTTCACCAACACCAAGAAGCGCCGCGAATGGCCAGACCAAGATTCATCTAATCTGCGACAAGTGTCCACGACACCGTCCAACCACGAATGCCCATGCAACACGAAGCCGACCAGCTGCGGCTACAGGTCGGCGTTCCCGCCTTTGCCTTTGGACGGCAATGAAGATACTGCCCTTCATTGCCGTCCAGTCTGCCACTACCCTCTAACCATTTTGGCCGCCGCTAGCACTCCGCGGAACTCCTTACCACCGCCTGACCGCTCAAGCTCGAGAACTGCGGAATGCGCAAGGGCACGCAATGTGGGTTGGCGTTCAACACCGCTAGAATCTACAACGTCCTGAACCCAGTTATGCGGCTCCCTTCCCCTAATTCTCATGAACAGCCCCGAGAGCTCACCCTCCGAGATGTTCAGGCGATCAGCGAGAAGGCCGACATTCGCTTCGGCGGCATTCTTCATCAACTCGTCCGGATCTCCTGGCAACAGAATCAGTGGCCACCTCATTCCAGCTTCTCCAGAGGCGCGTTTAGTGGCTGCCGTAACCTCGTCAACCATGTCACCATCTGCTAGGAATGCGAAGTTCACGAGACCCTCGGGCTTTACTGGGGGCCTCGGAAGATGCTTCCAGATAGTCTCGATGTCTCCGTAGCCCTTACACCATAGGAAATTCGATCGCTGCCAGAGCTGTGGGGCAAATCGTCGGAGAGCTTCGTACGCCAGGACATACCCGCATTCATCCTCACAGAGAACCAACCACTCGGAATCAACCGATCGCCCAAACAGGCCTGCAACTTGATCAGCTAGATCTTGCGACGTTGGCCCAATAAGAGCGGTAGAATTTCCTGTTTCTGTTAGCAGGAGAGCCGATTCAGCATCAAGGCCACCGCGTATGAGTTCCAACGAGTGCGAAGCCACGATAATGGGTGCCTGCCGCTTGATAGCAGCCTCGAGTAGATAGTTTAGGACCACGCCTCTGGACGGCGGCGGCAAGAAAGCCTCCGGCTCATCCAGAAGGAGGGGCACGCCACGACTATCCCGACTATAGGATAGGAGCCACGCTAGGAGATGGGCGCTCAACTCTCCTAGCCCCATTGTACGAAAGTCGTACTCGACCCCTCCATGGCGCACCACAAAAATAGGCACAACGTCATCGCCGACCAGTTCCCGGAAAGGGCTATCCATGATGGGCACTGCGTACCATCGGATCTCTTCATAGTCGCGTCGAACAAGATCTCTCACGGCAGATAGGTGCTCGTTGCTGATCGACAAAGGCGACGTCTCTTCAATGAACTCAGCAACGTCTGTTCTTATGCCGAACGCGGTGTGCAGATAATTTACAAGATTGTGCAGCGAGACCAGCTTCGCGCCTCCCATGGAGGCAGCGATTTGACCGAGAAGCCGCGTCTTCCCGACCCCGTTCAGGCCAAATATTAGAGTGAGTGGAGTAGGTAACTCAACCACCGGAGGGAGGCCACTAGAGGAGTCAATAAGGACCGTCCTGGGAAAATCGCGACCAACCTCGGAACTGCGCAACTCTGCCCATCGCCGCTGGACAGGAAGAATCCTCACGGCAGGTCTCCCCAATTCGCCTGGCTGATAGTAACCGTTACCGCCCGCTCAGGACTTTCAGCTAATCCATACGCGTCCAAAAACCCGAGGGCTCTCCCATCGCCCGAATTGGTTACGAGAGAATATATGGCATGCAGCGTAAAATCCCGGATCAGTACCGAACTTATGTCCAGCACCCGATACGAGCCACGATCGCTGTATAGCTGCATCAGGGCGGCAACTAGCGGCGAATATGCCAGGCGCGCGGATTCGTCCAGACGAAGCTCCTCGAAAATGGGGAGAAAGTCCCGTGAGGGATACGACCCCGTACGATGCGCCATCGAGTAGTAGAACACTAGCCATGAGAATAACGTAGCCTTGTTGAACTTGACTCTAACTCCACCGTGCAGATGCTGCCCAAGTTGCGACGCCGCATTTAGGGCATTTTCGAGCACGTCATCTCGATAGCTTCTCTTCCGATAGAAATCTTCGACGACCTGGTTGCTGACTTGCCTCCGCAGATGCCCGTCCTGCAATGCCAGGCAGAAACGCGCAATCACATCATCATACGCCAGGCGTCCGTTTGAGAAACCAAGCGTTTCCCTGCTGAATAGACCCTCTTCTTCCAGTTGGTAAACCAACTTCTTCACCTGGTCCCTCGCCACGCCAAAGAGAGCGTTACGCTTCTCTGGCGGTGACAGGGCATATTGCTGGTTCAGTCTGAAGAAAAGTTCGGACGGCTCCTCGGGGGAATATTCAAAGAGAGTCACTACTGTCAGTTCAAATCGACGAACCTGGCGCTGCACGATCTGCGGAAGCTCGGGGAAGTGCAATCCGTCTAGCTGGAGAATGTCGTCGCGCATGGGCTCGCCAGCGCCCGCCACGGGAAGATCTCCACCCAAAAAGGCATGGATGGTCCTCAACCTTTGCTGCCCATCGAGAACCAGATCCCTTCCGAGCTTGTCGTCCCGCACAATATGGACGGCGGGGACATACCATCCCCTCAGAATCGTATCGACCAGTCGCTGCCGTCGCGTACGATCCCAGACCTCACCTCTCTGGTAGTCGGGCTGTAGATCCAGCTCACCTCGATCAATTCTGTTTACTAGAACCTCAAGTTCCAGATCCGATCGGGTTAAGCGCATGAGACCCCCACTTCCAGTAGGCGGAAGCTGCCTTTATGAGCGGCTGCCGCGCAGGATATCGGACACGCCCCCCACACGCCCCCAAGACACGTCGGTCAGTTCAGCGCCTGAAGGGAGCAGGAGTTTTCCAAGCTAGCCTCTGGGGCCCGGATGTCTGAGCGCGTCCCCTATGGAGTAACACAACAAGACCGACACAGCAAGGCGCCAAGGGACACCACGCGACGATCCTGTAGACACAGCGGCACAGTAATCCGCAGCCCGCATGCTGGCTTTACAGTCCATGTTTCGATCCGGGTCGCTTCTTCGAATCTGAACCTTCAACAGGGACGAGCACGACGGCACATGGGCGTTGACCAGGCAGCTCATGGCATGCAGATACGAACGCGGCGGGTCCGAAGAACTGCTCGGGACATGACAAGTAGTTTAGGGCTAGCTAACGCACTGCTGAATCACGCTCTATTGGATCAAGGCACCGCGCTTCGCGCGGTGCGGGCGGTAAGCCCGGCCGGCGGCAAGCCGCCCGGCCGCCTACGGCGCCGGGGCGGTCAGCCACCGACGGCCGCCGGGCAGCCGCCCCCGCAAATGAGATCCCGACGGGGCCGCATCAACTCCAGGCCGGTACGGAAGCCAACCAACTCACCCCAGCAAGCCGGTCAGGGCTTCCGGCTGCCGCGCCAGTCCAAACCCGGGACTGGCTTGCCCCCGGCCCGTCTCCCGCAGCCACAGACCGCCTCAGCCACCCAAGCGACGCGCCGTGCGCAACCCCAGCACTGAGCAAGGAGCGGGCATGATCAACCTGCCCACGATATGCCCACGACGAGTCGCAACGGGCTGGACTCAGTCGGACTCGGCTAGATCAACGAGAACGGCCCCCGATCAGCATCTCTGCTGGTCAGGGGCCACTGTCGCACCTGGTGGCGGGTAGAGGATTCGAACCTCTGTAGCTTTCGCGACGGATTTACAGTCCGCTCCCATTGGCCGCTCGGGCAACCCGCCAGGGCGTTCCACCGCACCGTGGCGCGGCGGCGGAAGCAAGGATAGCGGCTCCCCCCGGCAGCGTCGCAACCGGGTACCGTCAGGGAGTCGCACCCCTGGTCATCAGGGGGCAAAGGATCACAAACCAGCCGGACAGCAGGAGCATGAGCATGGCAGCGAACCCGTCGTTCGACATCGTGAGCAAGGTCGACCGCCAGGAGGTCGACAACGCTCTTCGCCAGGCGGAGAAGGAGCTCGCGACGCGGTTCGACTTTCGGGGCACCGGCGCGGAGATCTCCTGGTCGGGCGAGGAGGCGATCAGCCTCCAGGCGGAGACCGAGGAGCGCGTGCGGGCCGCGCTGGAGGTCTTCAAGGAGAAGCTGATCAAGCGCAACATCTCGCTGAAGTCGCTTGACGCGGGCGACCCTCGCTCGTCGGGCAAGATCTTCAAGATTGACGCCAAGGTGGTCCAGGGCATCAACCAGGACAAGGCCAAGGCGATCAGCAAGAAGATCCGCGACGAGGGCCCCAAGGGCGTCCAGGCGCAGATCCAAGGCGACCAGCTCCGGGTCACCGGCAAGAAGAAGGACGACCTGCAGGCCGTCATCACGCTGCTCAAGGGCGAGGACTTCGGCGTTGCCCTCCAGTTCACCAACTACCGGTAAAGCCGCTGACGTCGTGGCCGGTCGTCAGGTCGGCCACCTACGTCGACCTGGGGCCCTGTCACCGCTCCACGGCAGGCCGTCCCGCAAAGACGGGACTTTCGCCCTGATACCGGCTGGCACCGGGCGGGCAGCGTGGAGGGCGGCGGTCTCCCGCGTGGGAGGGACGGGCCGGCTCCGGCCGCACCGCCACGGCACCACTCTGGCAAGAGTGCCCGAGCAACCGGTGAAGGACTGATTGTGAAACGACAACTCCTCATCGCAACCGTGACCTGCGCCCTGCTGCTCACCGGTTGCGCGACCGAAGGCGGCAGCCCGAGCGCTACCGCCCCGAGCGTGCCCGCTTCCTCGTCGGTACCCGCCGAGGCCATCCCGCTGCTGACCAACTATGGTCTCGGCGGGAAGAGCACGGTGGAGGTCATCGACCACCTCGACCGGCTGGGCGGCAATCAGCGGCCGGCAGACCTGACGGCATCGGTTCGCCCGCAGGAACTGCTGATCTCCAGCGGCGATGAGAAGTTCAGTCTCGGCCTCCCCCAGGACCGCTTCTACCTGTCCGTGGCACCGTACGTGAACACCACCCACGACTGCTTCTATCACTCTCTGACCACCTGCAAGGGGGAACTGGCCGCCCAGGACGTGCAGGTGCGGATCGTGGACCAGACCAATGACAAGGTGCTGGTCGACGAGGTGCGTACCACGTTCGACAACGGCTTCGTGGGGTTCTGGCTGCCCCGCGGAATCGAAGGCACCCTGCGGCTGAGCTACGACGGGAAGGTCGGCCAGACGATCATCTCAACTGACGACGACGCGCCGACGTGCCTGACCACACTGCGGCTTACCTGACCAGGCCCGTGCCGGGATCAGCGGCCGAAGATCAGCAACAGCACCACGGTCAGGATCGCGCTGACCAGGAGTGATCCCAGGCAGCCCAGTCGGTTCGAGAAGAAGGCGAGCACGCTGCGGGGATACCCGCCGGGGGCGCGGTCAGACGGTGGCCGGGGCGTCGAGGCGTACGGTGGCGGCCTCCGCGCGGGCGATGGGCCCGGCGGGCAGGGCGGCGACCGCGGCCCCGACGGCGACCGCAGCCCCGGCGAACAGGAACGCCCACGGCACGCCACCGGCGTGATCGACGATCAGGCCGGCCACGGCGCCGCCGGCGGCGCTGGCGCCGACCGACATGGTCACCACCCAGGTGTACGCCTCGTTCAGCATGCCGGCCGGCGAGATCCGCCCGACCAGGGTGTTCTCCAGGGTCAGTGCCGGTGCGATGGTGGCCCCGCCGATCAGCAGGGCGACGCCCAGCGCGACCGGCGTGGACATCGCGGCGAAGACGGCGAAGCTTCCCGCCACCGCGGCGAGCAGCCAGGAGAACTGGCGGGTCATGTTCCGGGCCGGGCGTCGGACGCCGAACCAGAACCCGCCCACCGCGCTGCCGATCCCCCAGACGGCCAGCAGCACGCCGGCGAGGCTGTCCGGGTCGCCCGCGGTGTAGCCGGTGGCGAACGCCGGCACGGTCACCCCGGCCGCCCCGAACGCGATGCCGAGGCTGGCCACGCAGAGCAGCAGCGCCGGGAAGCCGGCGACCCGCAGCGGGCCGAGTCCCCGGGCGTGGTGCTCCCGGGAGTGCGGCTGCCAGCCGCGCATGGTCCGGCCGAGCGCCACTGCCACGGTGCCGACCAGGGTCACCACCGCCGAGCCGACCAGTGCCGCTCCTGCGTCGGCGAACAGGACGAAACCGGCCACGAGCAGCGGGCCGAGCACGAAGACGATCTCGAACAGGGTGGTCTCGGCGGCGAGTGCGGTGTTGCGGAGGTGGTACCGGCCGGAGGCGACGCTGGTCAGGTCGTTCCAGGCGCCGCGGATCGCGGCGGTCATCGGTGGGTACGAAGCGCCGGCCAAGGCCGCAGCCAGCAGGACCAGCGAGAAGGGTGCGGAGTCGGAGCGGGCCGACCAGAGCAGCCCGATCAGGGCCAGCGGGTGGGCGATCGCGGTGCCGAGCAGCACCGGGGTGGGGCCGATCCGGTCGGCGATCCGGCCGGCCACCGGGCTCAGCGCGGCGCCGGAGAGGGCGTAGCAGCCACCGGCCACGGCGGCCAGCGAGTAGCGCCCGGTGACCTGCTCCACGACGAGCAGCAACGCCAGTGGCGTCATGCCGATCCCGAGCCGCCCGATGATGCCGGTGACCAGCAGCGTCGGTGCTCCCGGAATCTGCCAGACACCCAGGTACCGGCGCAGCCCAGCCACGTACCCACCTCCACCTCGAATGTAATGAGCGAGAGTCGTTTAGACCCTAACGCCCGGCACCAGCTCGGCAGTATGGTTAGCGCGCTCACACCCGTACCCGAAGAGAGCGCCGCCCGCGCCGGGCGGACCCGGCGCGGGCGGCGAAGGGGTTGGGTGTCGGGTCAGCGCTGGTAACGGACCGGGCCGGTCGTCTGGGCGGCCATCTGCTCCAGCCGGGCGACGCGCTCTTCCATCTTCGGGTGGGTGGAGAACAGGGCGGAGATCCCACCGCCCTTGAACGGGTTGTCGATCATCAGGTGCGCGGTGCTGGTGAGCTGCCCCTCGGCCGGCAGCGGCCGACGCTGGGTACCCATGTGGATCTTCCGCAGGGCGCTGGCCAGGGCCAGCGGGTCACGGGTCAGCTCGGCGCCGGAGGCGTCGGCCTGGAACTCCCGGCTCCGGCTGATCGCCAGCTGGATGACGGTCGCCGCGATCGGGCCCAGGATGATGGTGAGCAGCAGCACGGCCGGGTTCGGGCCGTCCTCGTCGCTGTTGCCACCCAGCGGGATGAACAGGGCGAGGTTGGCCACCATGGTGATGATGCCGGCCAGACCGGCCGCCACGCTGGAGATGAGGATGTCCCGGTTGTAGACGTGGGACAGCTCGTGCCCGATGACGCCCCGCAACTCGCGGTAGTCGAGGATCTCGACGATCCCCTGGGTGACGCAGACCGCGGCGTTCTGCGGGTTACGCCCCGTGGCGAACGCGTTGGGCTGGGCGGTCGGGCTCACGTACAGCCGCGGCATCGGCTGCCGAGCCTCGGTGGCCAGCTCACGCACCATCTGGTACAGCTCCGGGAACTGTGCCTCGCTGACCGGTTGCGCCCCCATCGAGCGGAGTGCCAGCTTGTCGGAGTAGAAGTAGGTGAAGCCGTTCATCAGCAGCGACACGAGGACGGCGATGACCAGGCCGCCACTGCCGCCGAACCAGTAGCCCACCGCCAGGATCAGCGAGGTGAGCAGGCCGAGCAGCGCGGCGGTCTTGAGACGGTTGTGGTGCACGATCACTCCTTCGGTGCACGGATGCCGGGATCCGCTGACCGGTACAACAACCCGGTACCCGTTAACCATCCGCCTCATGACTGAGAGTTACCTGAGTGGCAGTCATGACCGGGAATGCGGGAAGGAGGGCCGGCTTCAGCTCCCGGCCAGATCGAGCACGACCTGCGGCGCGAAACCGACGACCACGGCCACCACGGTCGCCACCGCCAGCGCGGCGGCTACCGCCCGTGCCGGCCGGACGGCAGGCGCGGCGACGTCACCGGGCGGCGCGTAGAGCAGCGCGGCGACACGCAGGTAGTAGGCCAGGCCGAGCACCGCGTTCAGCGCCACCACCAGGGCGAGCCAGCCCGCGTCGCCGCCGAGCAGCGACCGGACCACCGTCACCTTGGCGAACAGCCCGGCCAGGGCCGGTGGCAGGCCGGCCAACCCGACCAGCGCGAACGCGAGGCCGGCACCGACCCAGGGGTGCCGGCGGGCAGCGCCCCGCAGGTCGTCCAGGGTGCCGCCGTCGGCGCCGGCTGGGCGCAGGGCCACCACGCCGGCGAAGGCCGCCAGCTCCAACAGCACGAAGAAGACGGCGTACGCCAGGGCCGCGGCGTACGCGCCGGTGCGCGCCTCGGCATCGGACAGGGCCAGCGCCCCGAGCGGGGCGAGGATGTACCCCGCCTGGGCCACCGAGGACCAGGCGAGCAGCCGCACGGTACGCCGCTGGCGCAGCGCCACCAGGTTGCCCACGGTCATGGTCAGCGCGGCGACCAGGGCCAGCACCGGCCCGGTCACGCCCGGCGGCAGCGCGTGCTGCACGACGGCCAGCAGGGCGACCACGCCACCGAGCTTCGACGCGGTCGACAGGTACGCGGCCACCGGCAGCGGCGCCCCGTCGTACGTGGCCGGGGCCCAGGCGTGGAAGGGGACCGCCGCCACCTTGAACGCCAGCCCCGCCACCACCAGGGTCACCGCGACCGTGGTCAGCGGCAGGTCGAGCAGCGACTCGTCGGCGAGGAGGGTGCCCAGCCGTTCCAGGTGCAGTCCACCGGTGACGGCGTACAGCAGCGCGGCGCCGAGCAGGGTCAGCGTGGTCGCCACCACGCTGACCACGAAGAAGGTCACCGCCGCCTCCGCGCTGGCCAGGCTGCCCCGGCGCAGCCCGACCAGGATGTACAGCGGCAGGGTGAGCACCTCCACGGCCACGATCAACGTGATCAGGTCGCCGGCCGCGCCGAGCACCACACCGCCGGTCATCGAGCAGGCGAGCAGGAAGCAGAACTCTCCCACCGGGGTCTGCCCGGTCCGCAGCAGCGGCCCGGACAGCGCCAGTACGCCGAGGACGAGCAACGCCACCAGCGCGGCGACCAGGGCCGCCCGGCCGCCGAAGACGTACGAGCAGTCGGTGCCCACGCAGAACGTGCGGCGCTCGCCGCCGGCACCGACCACCGCCGCCCCGAGCACGGTGGCGACCGCGCCGCCCGCCGCCGCGGCGACCGTCGCCGCCGGCCGGGCCAGCAACAGGTCGACCAGGAGCACCAGCACGGCCGTCCCGGCGGCCAAATACGCCGGCAGCAACGCCACACTGTCGACGCTCTGCACCATGGTCACGCCCTCCCGTCGGTGTCGCGCTGGACGGTCGGCCTCGTCATCGGAGCACCTCCACCAGGGCCGCCACCGGCGCCTCGGCCACGCCCAGCACCAGCGTCGGGGCCAGCCCGACGGCCAGCGCGAGCAGCACCAGCGGCACCCAGGCGACCAGTTCGGCCCCGGCCAGCCCCGGACGCAGCCCGGCGACCGCCGGGGTGGGCCAGCCGTGGGTCACCCGCCGCAGCAGCCGGAGCAGGTACGCCGCCGTCAGCGCCCCGCCGAGCGCGGCCAGCACGGCCAGCGTGATCCACAGCGCACCACCCACCTCGACGGCGGCGACCACGGCGAACGCCTCGCCCCAGAAGCCGGCCAGCCCGGGCAGGCCCAGCGAGGCGACCGCCGCGAACGCCAGCAACCCGGACAGCCGCGGCGCGGTCTCCCGCAGCCCGGACAGCTCGCTGAGCGCGCCGGTGTGGGTACGGTCCTTGATCGCGCCGGCCAGGAAGAACAGCAGGCCGGTGATGATGCCGTGCGCGACGTTGCCGATCAGCGCCGCCTGGATGCCGGTGGCGGTAAGCGTGGCGACCCCGAGCAGCACGAAGCCCATGTGCCCGACGCTGGAGTACGCGATCAGCCGCTTCAGCTCGGTCTGCGCCAGGCAGACCAGCGAGCCGATCAGGATGGCCGCGACGGCGAGCACGCCGAGCACCGGTGCCGCCCAGCGGGCACCCTCCGGGGCCACCCCGACCGCGACCCGGATCAGGCCGTACGTGCCCATCTTGAGCAGCACCCCGGCGAGCAGCACGCTGCCCACGGTGGGTGCCTGGGTGTGCGCGTCCGGCAGCCAGGAGTGCAGTGGCCAGAGCGGGCTCTTCACCGCGAAGGCCAGCGCGAGCAGGGTGAACGCGGCGAGCTGGGTGCTCCGGGACAGGCCGGTGCCACCGGTCAGCGCGACGATGTCGGCGGTGCCGGCGGCGGCCACCACGACGTACACCCCGACCAGCAGCAGCACCGAGCCGAACAGGGTGTACAGCGCGAATTTCCGGCCCGCCCGCCTCCGCGCGGCGACCGCCGCCGGGTCGGTGCCGTCGCCGCCCCAACCGACGATGATCGCGTACATCGGGAGCAGGACGACCTCGAAGAAGAGGAAGAACAGCACCAGGTCGAGGGCGAGGAAGGTGCCCAGGATGCCGACCTCGACCACCAGCAACAGCGCCACCAACGCCCGCCCGCTGCCGCCGGCCGGCACCCGCCAGAGGCTGTAGGCGCAGCAGAGCAGAGTGAGCAGGGCGGTCAGCACGACCAGCGGCCAGGAGATGCCGTCCACTCCGAGGTGGAAGCGCAGGTCCAGCCCGGGCACCCAGGGCAGGTCGACCGCGTGCCAGGGGCGTACGGCCGGCGGGGTCGCCCCGTAGGCCACCCAACCCATGCCCCGGCCGGCCACCAGTGCCACCGCCGCGACCAGGGTCAGCGCGGCAGCGACCGTGCCGACCACCCGGGCCGCCCGGTCGCGGGGCGTGGCCACCACCGCCAGGGCACCGAGCGCCGGCACCGCGAGTACCGCGACCAGCAGGAACTCCCCAAGCCTCATGCCGCCACCTCGCTCCGCTCGGCGTCGAGCTGAGTCCTTTCCGCGCTGTGCTGATGATTCGCTTGCTGCCGCTCGCTCATGCCGCGCCTCCGATCAGGGCGGCGGCCAGCCCGATCAGCAGCGCGCCGGCGAGCACAGCGGCGGCGGCGCGGGGCAGGGCCGCCCGGTGCAGGCTGCCCAGCCCGCCGCCGAGGGCGCGGGCGGCACGCCCGGTGCCCAGCACCGCCCCGTCCACGACCCGCTCGTCGGCGACGCGCGCCGCCCGGCCGAACGCTGTCGTCGGGCGTACCACCAGGGTGTGCTGGACGTCGTCGAGCCGGAACGCGCGGGCGAAGACCGGCCGCAGCGGACCCAGCGCCACCGCCGGGTCGGCCGTGGCGTCCCGCCGCCAGCCGGCCCAGGCCAGCCCGGCCCCGACCAGCAGCAAGGCCAACGGCAACAGCATGGTCGGGGTCAGGTGGATCAGCCCGCCCAGCGGCCTCAGGTCCGACAGCGCCTCCGGGTCGGCCCACCGGGTGCGTTGCAGATGGGTGGAGAACCAGCCGGGGAAGCCAGCGAGGCCGAGCAGGGCGGCGGGCACGGCCAGCGCCAGCACCGGCCAGCGCAGCACCGCGGGTGGGTCGTGCGGGTGGGCCAGCGGGGTGCGGGTCGCGCCGAAGAAGGTCCGCAACAGCAGCCGGGTGGCGTACCAGGCGGTGACGGCGACGCCGACCAGACCGGCGAGCCAGACCAGCCAGCCCACCCAGGCGGGTGCCGGGCCGTCGCCGTGCAGGGCGGCGCCCTCGGCGGCGGCGAGCACGCCCTCCTTGCTCCAGAAGCCGGAAAGCGGCGGTACACCGGCCAGCGCGCCGAGCCCGATCAGGGTGCACCAGAAGGTGACCGGCATGGTGTGCCGCAGGCCGCCCATCCGGGACATCAACGTGGTGCCGACAGCGTGGATCACCGCACCGGCGGCGAGGAACAGCAACGCCTTGAACGCGGCGTGGGTGAGCAGGTGGAACAGGGCGGCGGGCGGCGAGCCGACCGCGAGGGCCCCGGTCATGTAGCCGATCTGGGAGACCGTGGACCAGGCGAGCACCCGCTTGATGTCGTCCTGCGCGGTGGCGGCGAGCGCGCCGAGCAGCAGGGTCACCGAGGCCATCACGCCGAGCACGGCCAGCGCGACCGGAGTGGCCGCGAAGAGGGGAAAGAGACGGGAGACCGCGTACACGCCGGCGGCCACCATCGTC
The DNA here is from genome assembly GCF_040682255.1 of Micromonospora sp. NPDC051296. Lineage (NCBI taxonomy): Bacteria > Bacillati > Actinomycetota > Actinomycetes > Micromonosporales > Micromonosporaceae > Micromonospora > Micromonospora sp. NPDC051296. Next base: position 17,505 of record NZ_JBFBAO010000014.1, read on the forward strand.
GCGGCGTGGATCAGCGCGGAGATCGGGGTGGGGCCGGCCATCGCGTCGGGCAGCCAGGTGTGCAGCGGGAACTGCGCGCTCTTGCCGGCCACCCCGGCGAGCAGCAGCAGGCAGGCGGCGGTGAGTGTGGCGGCGCCGTGGTCGTGGGCGAGCACGTCGGCGATCCGGAAGCTGCCCGCCGAGACGCCGAGCAGTGCGATGCCGAGCAGGAAGCCGACGTCGCCGACCCGGGTCACCAGGAACGCCTTCATCGCGGCGGCCGGCGCCTCCGGCAGTCGCCGGTCGTGGGCGATGAGCAGGTACGAGCAGAGCCCCATCACCTCCCAGCCGACCAGCAGCAGGATCAGGTCCCCGGAGACCACCACCAGCAGCATGGCGGCGGTGAAGAGGCTGATCTGCACCGCGTACGGCGGGTAGCGGTGGTCGACGTCCACGTCGTCGTGCGGGCCGCGCTTGAGGTAGCCGGTCGAGTAGACCTGCACGGCCAGGGCGACCGCGGCGACCGCGACGGCGACCAGCGCGGCGGCGCCGTCGAGGCGTACCCCGAGGGTGACGGTGAGCCCGCCGAGGTCGATCCAGGTGGTCGACGCCTCCGCCGGGCCGTCCAGGGTGACCAGCAGGGCCACCGCCAGCGCGAGGGCGCCGGCCGCGCCGGCCACCCCCAGGCCGATGGCCACCCGGCGGGCCGTGTCCTGCTCGGTCGAAGCACCCCGCGGCGAGGGCGGCAGCAGCAGGCCGACCAGGCCGGCGACCAGCGGTACGGCCGGCAGCAGCGCGCCCAGCAGCGTCGTGGTGCTCACCGATCCCCCTCCGGCCGGCCGGCTTCCGGCGCGTTCAATCCGCCGCCCGGCCCGTCGGTCACTTCGCTCGGACCGTCCGCGGTGGCGCCGGCCGGGCCGACCGCGACCGGGACCGGTTCGTCAGCGGGGCGCTCGGCCAGCGGGACGTCGTCGACGGCGACACTGGCCCGCATCCGGTAGAGCTGGAGCACGATCGCCAGCCCCACCCCGATCTCGGCGGCGGCCAGCACGATCACGAAGAGCGCGAAGACCTGACCACCGTGCGGCAGCAGCGCCTTCGCCGTGGTGTCGGCGGTGACCAGGATCAGGTTCACCGCGTTGAGCATCAGCTCGACCGCCATCAGCACCAGCACCGCGTTGCGCCGACGGAGCACGCCATACACGCCGAGGCCGAACAGCAGCGCGGCGGTGACGTACGGGATGACCGGTCTCACCGCGACCGCCCCCGCCCACCACCGTCGCCGTCCACGGCGTCGGCATTCACGGCGGATCGGCGATCCGGTGATCGGCCGATGTCGGGGCGGGACAGCACGATGGCGCCGACCAGCGCCGACAGCAGCAGCACCGAGAGCACCTCGAAGGGCAGCACCCAACTGCCGAAGACCTGCTCGCCGATGCGCTCGGCGGTGCCCGCCTCGGGCAGCTCCACCTTCGTCCAGCGGTACGCGTCGACCAGCAGCGCCGCCAGGCCCAGCCCCACGCCACCGCCGATCAGCGCGGCGGGCCAACCGGGACGGTCCAGATCGTCCGAGGCTCCGATCGGTGCCCGGGTCAGCATCACGGCGAACAGCAGCAGCACCACCACCGCGCCGACGTAGATCAGCACCTGCACCCAGGCCACCAGCTCGGCGCTGAGCACCAGGTACATGCCGGCCAGGGCGCCGAGGCAGACCACCAGGTAGAGCCCGGCACGGACAAGGTGTTTCGTCGCCACCACCAGCACCGCCGCACCGACGGCCACCGCGCCGAGGGCGACCAGCAGCGCGTCCACCCCGGTCACGCGGGAGTACCTTCGCCGTCGTCGGCCGCGGGCGTACCGTCGCTGGCCGCAGGCTTGTCGGCGTCGTTGCCGGCAGCGGGCGCACCGTCGCGGCGTGCGGCCGGGCGAGGGGTGGATCGGGGCTCGGGGCGTACCGCCGGGGTGGTCGGACGGGCGGCGGGCGCGGCGGGGACCGCGGCCTTGCGCGCGGCGGCGGTCTCCTCCTTGGCCGGTTCACCGTTCGGGTCGTGCGCGGGCGGCGGCGGCACCGTGGCCATCCACTCACCCAGGTGGTCCTTGTCGTGCAGCAGGTCCTTGATGTCGTACTCGGCGTACTCGAACTCGGGAGACCAGTAGAGCGCGTCGAAGGGGCAGACCTCGATGCAGATACCGCAGTACATGCAGAGCGAGAAGTCGATGTCGAACCGGTCCAGCACGTTGCGCTGGCGAGGGCGGGCGGCGCCGGGCACCACCACTTCCTCCTTGTGCGAGTCGATGTAGATGCACCAGTCCGGACACTCACGGGAGCAGAGCATGCAGACCGTGCAGTTCTCCTCCAGCAGCGCGATCACCCCGCGCGAGCGGGGCGGCAGCTCGGGGGCGACGTCCGGGTACTGCCGGGTGGTGGAGCGCTTCGTCATCGTCTTGAGCGTGACCGCCAGCCCCTTGACCAGGCCGCTGCCGGGCACGCCGGCCGGCTCGCTTCGCTCGCTCATGCCGAACATCCTGCCCTGTGACCACGGCGCGCGCGACCACCACCCGGGGCTAGGTGGTAGTACCGCCCGGACCACTCGCTCCACCGCCGTCGCCCGGCCGGCCGCCGGAAGATCAGCGATGATGGAGTCGAGGGACGCATCGCGAGACGGCTGGGGGCGCGGCATGGGCGAGGGCGGTACGAGCACCGGCGGCAAGTACGTCGAGCCGGGCGGCGAGTTCAAGCGGGACCAGCGGTACATCACCACCCGGATCACAGCAGACGGGCGGGACGGCTATCCGGTCGAGCCCGGGCGGTACCGGTTGGCGGTCAGCCGGGCCTGCCCCTGGGCGAATCGGCTGATCATCGTACGCCGCCTGTTGGGCCTGGAGGACGCCATCTCGATGGCGGTCGCCGGGCCGACCCACGACGCCAGGAGCTGGACCTTCGACCTGGACCCGGGCGGGCGGGACCCGGTGCTCGGCATCGAGCGCCTGCAGGATGCGTACTTCGCCCGCTACCCCGACTACCCGCGCGGGATCACCGTGCCGGCCATCGTCGACGTGCCCACCGGGCAGGTGGTGACCAACGACTACGCGCAGATGAGCCTGGACCTGTCCACCGAGTGGACCGCGTACCACCGCACCGGCGCGCCGGAGCTGTACCCGGAGCGGCTGCGCGCCGAGATCGACGAGGTCAACGCGGTGGTCTTCACCGACGTCAACAACGGCGTGTACCGGTGCGGCTTCGCCGGCAGCCAGGAGGCGTACGAGCGGGCGTACCACCGGCTGTTCGACCGGCTCGACTGGCTCAGCGAACGGCTCGCCGGGCAGCGCTACCTGGTCGGCGACACCATCACCGAGGCGGACGTACGGCTGTTCACCACGCTGGTCCGCTTCGACCCGGTCTACCACGGCCACTTCAAGTGCAACCGGCAGAAGCTCGCCGAGATGCCGGTGTTGTGGGCGTACGCCCGGGACCTGTTCCAGACCCCTGGCCTCGGCGACACGATCGACTTCGACCACATCAAGCGGCACTACTACGAGGTGCACCGGGACATCAATCCCACCGGCGTGGTGCCACTCGGCCCCGACCTGTCGAACTGGCTCACCCCGCACGACCGCGCGGCCCTGGGTGGCCGTCCATTCGGCGACGGCACTCCCCCGCCGGCCCCGGCCCCGGCCGAACGCGTCGACCCCGCCCACACCCCGCTGAGCTGAGACCGGTCCGGATGTTAAGAAGGGGCCCCTGCTATACCGCAGGCGTTAACAAGGGGCCCTTCCTTACATCGCTACGCGCACGGCGGCGGTGAGCACGAGCTGGGCGAGCGCGGTAGGCACGAGCACCAGCCAGCAGAGGCGCTGGAGCTGGTCCTCGCGCAGCCGGGGGTAGGAGACCCGGAGCCAGATGATCACAAAGCTGACAGCGGCGACCTTGAGCAGGGTCCAGAGCCAGCCGAGTTGCGCGTCGGCGAACGGGCCCTGCCAGCCGCCGAGGAAGAGCACGGTGGTGAGCGCCGCGATCACCACGATGCCGACGTACTCGGCCAGCAGCAGGAACGCGAACCGCAGGCCGGTGTACTCGGTCATGTAGCCGAAGACCAGCTCGGAGTCGGCCACCGGCATGTCGAACGGCGGACGACGGATCTCGGCCAGACCGGCCACGAAGAAGACCACCATCGCCGGGGCCTGCCAGAGCAGCCACCACGGCTGCCATGCCTCGACGATGCCGGAGAGGCTCAGCGTGCCAGCGGCCATCGCCACCGACGCGGCGGCGAGCACCAGCGGCAGCTCGTAGCCGAGCAGCTGGGCGGCGCCGCGCAGCCCGCCTAGCAGGCTGTACTTGTTGGCCGAGGCCCAGGCCGACATCAGCACGGCCAGCACCCCCACGCCGACCACCGCCAGCACGAAGAACAGGCCGACGTCGAGCGGCTGCCCGACCAGGTCGTTCGGGCCGAGCGGGATCACCAGCAGGGCGAGCAGGTACGGCACCAGGGCCACCGCCGGAGCCAGCCGGAACACCGGCCGGTCCGCCGTGCGCGGGGTGACGTCCTCCTTCTGCACGAACTTCACCCCGTCGGCGATCAGCTGAGCCCAGCCGTGGAACCCGCCCGCGTACATCGGCCCGAGCCGGCCCTGCATGTGCGCCATCACCTTGTGCTCGGCCTGGCCCACCAGCAGCGGCAGGACGAGGAAGGCGACCAGCACCCCACCGACCCGGATCACCAGTTCCAGCCACAGTGGCATCAGGGCGCACCCTCCTCGTCCGGCTTCGGGTCACCAGGCCGGCCGGCCTGGGCCGGGCCGTCAGCCGGGCCGGCCGACTCCGGGTCGGCGCCGGAGGCGCGGGGGGCACGGGCCCCCGGGGCCGGGCGGGCGGGGCGCTCCCGGGCGGGGCGGGCCGGGGTGCCGCCGCGTGGGCCCTCGCCGACACCGCCGGCACCGGCCGGGGTCGGGATGGCTCCCCACTCTCCCGGTGCGGGCACGCCCGGCGGCCGGATCGGCCGCCGGCCGCCGCCGGCCTCCGACTCGCCCGGCTCCTTCGCCCCCGGCCAGGGCTTGGCCACCCGCGAGGCGAGCACGAACTCCTTGCGCAGCGGATGCCCCTCGAACTCCGGTGGCAGCAGCAGCGGCCGCAGGTCGGCGTGCCCGGCGAAGTCGATGCCGAACATCTCGTGGGTCTCCCGCTCGTGCCACGCGGCACCCGGGTAGACCGCCACCACGGAATCGACCGTCGGCGTCGCGCGTGGTACCCGGGCGCGCAGCAGCACCCCGTGCCGGCGCACGGTGGACCAGAGGTGGGCCACCACGTCGAAGCCGTCGGTCAGTTCGTCGACCGCGGAGAGCCAGTCGAAGTAGTCGCAGGCCAGCTCGGCGTCGTCCCGTGCGGCCAGCAGCGCCGCCCGCCAGGCGTCCGGGGGTACGTCGACGGTGGCCCGGGAGTGGGCCTGACCGCCGGAGACCGTCGCGGTGGCCTCGACGGGCGCGAGTAGCGCGACGAGCCGCTGGCCGACCTCTTCCGGAGTCATGTCGCTGATCCTAAGCCGTGTTCAACGAGGGCGGTCCAGTCGAGCCGGAGTCCCGACGGCCGCCGGCGACGCCGGCCCGGGGCACGCGGCGGGGTGACGATCCGGGCTTTGCCGGCGGTGGCCCGCCGGTGGCCCCCACGATGGATCGGTGCGCGCTGTGACTGTCATTCCAGGGGTGCCCGGCTCGCTGCGGCTGCTCGACGACTACCCGGAGCCGGCCACCGAGGAGGGGTCGATCCTGGTGGAGGCCCTCGCGGTGGGAATCTGCGGGACCGACATCGAGATCATCGAGGGGCAGTACGGCGAGGCCCCGCCCGGCACCGACCACCTGGTGCTCGGGCACGAGTCGCTGGGTCGGGTGCTGGAGGATCCCACCGGCACCCTGCAACCCGGTGACCTGGTGGCCGGGATCGTCCGGCATCCGGACCCGGTGCCCTGCCCGAACTGCGCCGTCGACGAGTGGGACATGTGCCGCAACGGCATGTTCACCGAGCACGGCATCAAGGCGCTGCCGGGCTTCGCCCGCCAACGATGGCGGCTCCAGCCCCGCTTCGCCGTCGGGCTCGACCCGGAGCTGGGTGAGGTCGGTGTGCTGCTCGAACCGACCAGCGTGGTGGTCAAGGCGTGGGACCACATCGACCGGATCGGCCGGCGGGCGGAGTGGCAGCCACGCACCGCACTGGTCACCGGCGCCGGGCCGATCGGTCTGCTGGCCGCCCTGCTGGCCAGCCAGCGCGGTCTCTCCGTACACGTGCTCGACCTGGCCACCGAGGGCCCGAAGCCCGCGTTGGCCAGCGCGCTCGGCGCGACGTACCACAGCGGGCCGCTCGACCAGCTCGACTTCGAGCCGGACGTCATCGTCGAGTGCACCGGCGCACCGATGGTCGTCCTCGAAGCGATGTTCAAGGCCGCTCCCACCGGGATCGTCTGCCTGGCCGGCGTCTCCAGCGGCGGCCGGACCATCGACTTCGACGCGGGTGAACTCAACCGGACCCTGGTGCTGGAGAACAACGTGGTCTTCGGCTCGGTGAACGCCAACCGCCGGCACTGGGACGCCGCCGCCAAGGCGCTGTCCCGGGCCGACCGCGCCTGGCTCAGCTCGCTGATCACCCGCCGGGTGCCGCTGTCCGAGTACGCCGCCGCCTACTCCCCGGGGCCGCAGGACATCAAGGTGATCCTCGACTTCACCGCCTGACCCGGCCAACCTTCGCCGGCTGCATGTGGTCCAACGCGAGCAGGGTCCAGGCCAGCGAACGCGGCAGGCGTCTCGGCACCTCAGACGCCCGGAAGCCGGCCGTTGCGGAACAGGTCCACGAAGAGTTGATGGTCCTCGCGCGCCCGCAGCCCGTACGCGTGCGCGAAATCCACCAGATGGGTGACGAAGCCCTCCGCCTCGGCGTCCACCGCCGCGACGATCGCCTCCTCGGTGGAGTAGTCGACCAGGTCATGGCTGGACTCATCGTCGGCGACCGAGTGCATCCGGGCGACCGACCGGCCCAGGTCGGCCAGCACACCGGCCAGTTCCGCCGGCTCGTTCACATCCGCCCAGTCGAGGTCTGCCGCGTACGGGGAGACCTCGGCGACGAGTTGGCCGACGCCCTCCAGCTCGGTGAAGCCCACCCAGGGATCGGCGTGCGCCTGCAACGCGCGCTGCGACTCGGCGGTGCGGTGCCCCTGGTGCCGGAAGTAGCCACGGACGCGTTCGTCGTCGACGTGCCGGGCCACGGCCGGCACCTGCGCCTGCTTCATGTAGATGACGACGTCGTTCTCCAGCGCCTGGGTGTGCCCCTCCAGCAGGAGGTTGTACGACGGCAGGCCGGCCGACCCGATGCCCACGCCCTTACGCAGCACCACGTCCTTGATGTGCGCTGAGAGCGGACGCTCCCGGGTGGTCGCGGCCGGCAGGGTGGCGAGGTAGTCCTCGAACGCCGCGCAGACCCGCGCCCTGATGTCGCCGTCGACCTGGTAGACCCCGTCGCCGAGGGAGAACCGTCGCTCGTAGCTGTCGATCGTGGTCTGCGCGGAGAGCAGGCCGACCCGGGTGTTGAGCCGCGCCCGCTGGAGCACCCGGCGCAGCACCCCGTCGGCATTGTCCAGGGTGATCGAACCGATCGCGTCGTCCCCGCCGGCGGCGATGGCCCGCAGCTCGGTCAGGTACGAGTGGGCGAAGCCGGCGACCAGGTCGCTGATCACCCGATCGGAGAGGGCCTTGCCGTAGCCGATCAGCGCCACACTGGCGACGAACCGCCGCAGGTCCCAGGTGAACGGCCCGACGTACGCCTCGTCGAAGTCGTTGACGTTGAAGACCAGCTGACCGGAGCCGTTCATGTAGGTGCCGAAGTTCTCCGCGTGCAGATCGCCGTGGATCCACACCCGACTTGTCCGCCCGTCCAGGAAGCGGTCGTCGGCGAAGTCGCCGCGCTGGTCGGCGTAGAAGAGGCTGGCGCTGCCGCGGTAGAAGGCGAACGGGGAGGCGGCCATCTTGCGGAACTTGCGGCGGAAGGCGGCCGGGTCGAGTGCGATCAGGGCGCCGAACTCCTCGGTCAGCACCCCGACGATGAAATCGGAACGCTGCTCCGCGACATCGGTCATGGTCCGTACGCTAGCGAAGCTCCACCACCGCGACGGCCGGCCGACCGGCCCGGCCTTGCCCCGAGCCGGTCAGGGTGTTGGCGGGCGTACGGGCGGGGCGGTGAGGGAGGCGACGGAACGGGGTGCCGCGCCGTCGCTCGGCGGGGCGTCGACCGGTGGGGCGAGCAGGTCGGGGCGGGGCACGCCACCGATGCCGGACTGCTCGGCGGCAATCTTCTCCTGAAGACGGAGGATGCCGTGCAGCAGCGCCTCCGGCCGGGGCGGGCAGCCGGGCACGTAGACGTCGACCGGGATGAGCTGGTCGACGCCCTTGGTCACCGAGTACGAGTCCCAGTACGGGCCGCCGCAGTTGGAGCAGGCACCGAACGAGATGACGTACTTCGGCTCGGGCATCTGGTCGTAGAGCCGCTTGATCGCCGGGGCCATCTTGTCGGTGACCGTGCCGGAGACCACCATCAGGTCGGCCTGCCGGGGCCCGTGCGCGAACGGGATCACGCCGAGGCGCATGAAGTCGTGCCGGGACATGCTGGTCGCGATGAACTCGATGGCGCAGCAGGCCAGCCCGAAGTTGAAGACCCAGAGCGAGTACCGCCGACCCCAGTTGAGCACGAACCGGATCGGCTCGCCGAGCACCGCCGGCAGCTGCACCTCTGCCTCCCTCGTCTGTCCCCGGTGTGACAGTCAACCACAGCGCCGGAGTTGCCAACCCCCGCAACCCTCGCCCGCCTCAAGGCGTGTGACCGGCGTTGATCGCGCGATGCTGGCGCAGGCGGGGAGGACAAATGATGGTGACCAGGAAACCACGGCTCGGGGAACCACCCCCGGACGAGGCGACAGAGCCGCCGGCACCAGCCGAGGGAATCGACTTCGACGAGCTTTACCACACACATTTCCGGTTCCTGACGCTCCAGCTCGCCGCGTACTGCGGTGACCTGTCGCAGGCACAGGACCTGGTCCAGGAGGCATTCTGCCGGGCGTTCGCCCGCTGGTCGCGGGTGTCCCGGTACGACGACCCGGTGGGCTGGGTACGCCGAGTCGCCTGGAACCTCGCCACCAGCCGCTGGCGGCGGATGCGAACCGCCCAGTCCTGGCTGCGCCGGCAGCGGCAGGAGCACGTGGCGGGGCCGGGACCCGAACGGGTGGCGCTGACCGCCGCCCTGGCCCAGCTGCCCGCCACCCAGCGCCGGGCGATGGTGCTGCACTACCTGGCGGATCTCAGTGTCACCCAGATCGCGGAACAGGAAGGGGTGCCGGCGGGCACGGTCAAGTCCTGGCTGCACCGGGGTCGAGTGGCGCTGGCCGTGCAACTGACCGGCACCAGGGAGGTGGACGACCATGACTAAACCCGAGGACATCCTGGTCAGCGGCGAGTTCGCCGCGTTCCGGGCGACGTACGGCCCGGCGGTGCGGCCGGCCGGGACGGACGCCGTACGGCTCACGGTGCGCCGGCGGCGCCAGCGGGCGACGGTGGCCGTCGCGGCGGCCGTGGTGCTCGCCGTCGTGGTGCCGCTGGGCGCGCACGCACGCCTGGGCCGCACCGACCCGCCGCCGCTACCGGCACAGACCGGCGAGCCGACACCGGCGGAAACACCGACTCCGACGGGAACGCCGTCGTCGGCCACCCCGACACCGACGTCCGGCGCGTCCGGTCGCACCCCGGCCGGGTCGGACGGCCGGATCAGCCGGGCTCAGCTGCTCGCGGCGCGCGTCGGCCTTCCCGACTGGCCGCCGTACCCCCCGACGACCTGCACCACGCAGGACGTCCGGCTGCGCGAGCCGCAGCGGGGGCAACGGCCGGAGCTGCGGGGCGAACTCCGCTACGGCGACCTGGACGGCGACGGCCGCACTGACACGATCGCCCTGGTCGCCTGCCGGTTCGGCGAGACCCTGGCCAAACAGGTGGTCGCCTTCTCCCGGGACGACGCCGGCCGGATCGTCACCCTGGGCCAGGTGGTCGGCACCCGCGAGGGGTTGGGCGACATCACGGAGGTCTCGGTGGCCTCCGACGGGACGGTCCGGGTGGCGGTAGCCGACATCCAGCCCTGCTGCGACGCCCCCAAGTGGTGGCCGCAGCAGCAGTGGCGGACGTACGCGTGGACCGGTACCCGCTTCGACCAGACGGCCGGACCGGCGAAGTTCGGCACCGACCCCCGGCTGACCGATCTCACCCTGACCACGGGTGAGCTGGTGCTCGACCCGCCCGACACCGACGGCGGGCGGACCGCCTCGCTCACCGTCACGGTTACCAACAAGGGTCCGGTCGACGTGCCCCGGCTCGGCTTCGAGATCCTCAGCGTGGGCGAGCGGGCCGGAGGCGACCTTTCCCGGTGCCGGATGGTGGCGATTTCTTGGGGCGAGGCCTGCCTGCTGGACGGTCTACGGTCCGGCGCGCGGCGGAGCTACACCTTCCGGTTCCTGGTCGACCCTGCCGAGGCGGACCCCGAACCGAGTCTGCTGGTCGTCCACTTCGACGGCCAGGACCGGCACTGGCAGGACCGGAAGCCGCAGGACAACTCCGTCGATCTGCGGACGAGCCGCTGACCGAGCTGCAACGCCCGACCTACCAGGTCGGGCGTTGCAGCAGCCCGACGAACTCCACGAGCAGCCGTTCCCGCAACGGCACCGGGGCAGCGTCGAGCAGGGTGTTCACCACTGCCATCCGGTCCGGCAGACCGGCGCGGCCGGCCAGACCGAGCCCGTCGGCCAGCCCGGCGACCAGCTCCCGAGTGAGCGCCTCCGAGGTCAGGCTGCCGGCGAGAGCCAGCAGTTGCGGTGGCAGCACGACCGGGCCGTGCGCCCGCGCCGCGGCCACCGCGTTGGTCAGCGCCGGCCCGAACTCCGCCGCCCGGGGTGCCACCGCCGCGGCCACCGTCAGGTGCACGCTGCGCGGCAGGCCGGCGTACGTCAGCTGGGGTTGGGTGTGCCAGCCGCGCGCGGCCAGCTCGTCGACCAGCACGAACAGGTCGGGCCCGGAATCGGTGGCGGTGAAGCAGACCACGGTCGACTCGGGCTCGGCGACCAGCCGCAGCCCGTCGACGTCGCGCACCGCGTCGGCCAGCACCCCTACCGCCTCCCGGGTCCGGCGGGTCAGCTCCAGGTAGCCGTCGTCGCCGAGGTGCCGCAGGGTGGCGTACGCGGCGGCGATCGGGCCGCCGGACCGGGTGGAGGAGATCACCGGGTTGATCATCGTGTACCCGGGCCAGTCGGCGTACGCGAAGTACTGCGGGGCGCGCAGCGCCGGGTCGCGGTGCAGCAGCACCGAGACCCCCTTCGGGGCGTACGCGTACTTGTGCAGGTCCACCGAGATGGAGGTGACCCCGGGCACGGCGAAGTCGAACGCGGGCACCGGCGCGCCGAGGCGGCGCAGGTACGGCAGGGTCCAGCCGCCGAAGCAGGCGTCCACGTGGCAGCGCACCCCGGCCGCGGCGGCCACCTCGGCGACCTGTTCCACCGGGTCGATGACGCCGTGCGCGTACGACGGGGCGGAGCAGGCCACCAGCACCGTCTCCGGCCGGATCGCGGCGGCCATGTCGGCGACCGCCGGCCGCAGGGTCACCGGGTCGAGCGGCACCGGGTCGAGTTCCACCCGCAGGTAGTGGGCCGCCTTGGCGAACGCGGCGTGGGCGCTGGCCGGTACCACGATCCGGGGCGCGGCAACGTCCGGCCGGGCGTCCCGGGCGGCCTTGACGGCCAGGATGAGCGACTCGGTTCCCCCGCTGGTGACGCTGCCGACCACATCCGGCGCGCTCGTGCCCGGCCCGCCGCCGAGCAGCCGTGCCGCCGCACCGACCAGCGCGTTCTCCATCGCCAGCAGGGATGGAAAGGCGGTCGGGTCGAGCCCGTTTACGTGGGCGCTCTCGGCGTACGCGGCGGCGGCCAGCGCGTCCAGCCCCGCCACGCCCGGGTCGTACACGTACGCGAACAGCCGCCCCCCATGCGTGGGCCGGTCCATCCCCCGCAACTCCCGGATCTCCGCCAACACCCGCTCCCCCGGCACCCCGTGCACAGGCAACGCCGACCGGTCTTCGTCGATCATGGAGTAATGGTGCCCTTTCCGTGCGGCTTGGCGGCTTTCCTTCCCCACCACAACTCCATGATCGGCGGAGTGGGGGTGGGGTGGGGTGGGGTGGGGGTCAGGGGGTGGTAATGCGGGTGGGGGTTAGGTCGTAGGGGCGGAGGAGGAGGGTGGGTAGGGCGATCAGGAGGGCGGGGAGGATGGTGAAGCCCAGGAGGACGCCGAGGCGGGCGGTGTCGGATTGGGGGGCGGCGGTGCCGGTGGCGGAGGAGACGTAGCCGGTGAGGGCGAGCACCAGGCCGTAGATGCCGGGTCCGAGGGCTAGGCCGAAGGTCTCGCCGGCTGTCCACAGGCCGGTGAAGACGCCGGCCTGCCGGCGGCCGGTGCGCGCGGTGTCGTAGGCGATGCAGTCCGGCAGCATGGCCAGCGCGAACACCTGCTGCCCGGCGTACCCGACGCCGATCAGCGCGACCAGCAGGTAGATCACGGCGGCGGGCAGCACCGGCGCGGCGACCAGCGCCAGTCCACCGGCGGCCAGGATCAGCGACGCGGCGACCAGGCCGGCCAGCTTGCCGAGCCGGGCACCCACCCGGGACCACAGCGGCATCACCACCAGCGCCGGCCCGACGAAGCAGACGAACAGGACGGTTGGGCCGGTTGCCGAGTCCCGCAGGATCTGGTCGGCGAAGTACTGGACCCCGGCGAGGATCGTCGCCACCCCGGCGGACTGCACCACGAAGCAGAGCAGCAGCACCCGGAACGGCCGGTTGCGGCCGGCGACGGCGAGCTGGGCACGGAGGCTGGGCTCGCTGGCCCCGACCGTGCCCTGCGGGGCGGACCGGGTGCCGAGGAAGGCGCCGACCGCGCCCAGCGCGATCAGGGCGGCGACGAACGCCCCCATCCAGCGGTGCCCCGGCACGCCCCCGCCGGCTGCGTCGCGGACCAGCGGGGCCACTGCCCCGGAGACCAGGATGGCCAGCGCCAGCACCGCGATCCGCCAGGTCATCATCCGGGTACGTTCGGCGTAGTCGCTGGTCAGCTCGGCCGGCATCGCCACGTACGGCACCTGGAAGAAGGCGAACGCGGTGGCCGTGGCCAGAAAGGCGACCGCGACGTACGCCCCGGCGGCCGGACCTGCGCCGAACGGCGCGGCGAAGATCGACCCGAAGAGCACGGCCAGCGCCAGCCCACCGATCAGCAGGTAGGGCCGGCGGGCACCCCAGCGCGACCGGGTGCGGTCGGAGATCCGCCCGGCCACCGGGTTGACCAGCACGTCCCACGCCTTCGGCAGCAGCACCAGCAGGGCCGCCACGCCCGCGGCCACGCCGAGCGTGTCGGTGAGGTACGGCAGCAGCAACAGCCCCGGCACGGTGCCGAACGCCCCGGTGGCCAGCGAGCCGAGCGCGTAGCCGGCGTGCACCTTGCGCGGCAGGGTTGCCAGTGGCGCGCTCATGACGCCGAATGTTACTCACGTTATGGCGTCGGTCACATCCCCTCACCGGGCCACCAGGTGGCCGCCCGCATGTCCACCCGGTCCTGGCGCAGCGGCGTACCTTCGGCGAGCCACCGCGCCCGCGCCTCGGCCGCGAGCCGGGGCGGCATGCCGCCGGACGCGTTGACCACCCGGTGCCAGGGTGCGCCACCGCCGTGCCGGGCCATGATCGACCCGACCAGTCGGGCCGACGCCCGGCCGCTGCGCTCGGCCAGGGCGTCGGCCACCGCCCCGTACGACATCACCCGGCCGGTTGGGATCCGGTCGACCAGCTCCAGCACCGCCTCGACGTACTCGTCAGGAGTCACAAGCGGCCAGAGTATGGGAACGGCCGGAGGGGCCGCGCGGACGACCACGCAGAATAGGCGGGTGCGCGACGCAGTCACGACGGCCCGGCGAGTCGTCGTCAAGATCGGATCATCCTCGTTGACCACCGCCACCGGCGGGCTGGACGACGGGCGGCTCGACGCGCTCGTCGACGCCCTCGGCACCCGGACGGTCGACGGCCGCGAGGTGGTGCTCGTCTCCTCCGGCGCGATCGCCGCAGGTCTGGCACCGCTCGGGTTGACCCGGCGACCGCGCGACCTGGCCACCCAGCAGGCCGCCGCCAGCGTCGGCCAGGGCCTGCTGATCGGGCGGTACGCCGCCGCGTTCGCCCGGCACGGCCGCACCGTCGGGCAGGTGCTGCTCACCGTCGACGACGTGACCCGCCGGGCCCACTACCGCAACGCGTACCGCACCCTGCGCAAGCTGCTCGACCTGCGGGCGGTGCCGATCGTCAACGAGAACGACACGGTGGCCACCGAGGAGATCCGGTTCGGCGACAACGACCGGCTGGGCGCGCTGGTGGCCGCGCTGGTCGACGCCGACCTGCTGGTGCTCCTCTCGGACGTGGACGCGCTCTGGACGGGTGACCCGTCGCGCGCCGGCTCCCGTCGCATCGCCGAGGTACGCGACGAGGCGGACCTCGCCGGCGTCGACATCGGCGGCACCGGCCGGTCGGGGGTCGGCACCGGCGGCATGGTGACCAAGGTCGAGGCGGCGCGGATCGCCACCGGGTTCGGCATCCCGGTGGTGCTCACCTCCGCCGCCCAGGCCGTCGCGGCGCTGGCCGGCGAGCCGGTCGGCACGTTCTTCCACCCCAGCCCCCGGCGCCCGGCCGCCCGACTGTTCTGGCTCGCCCACGCCACCGCGCCCCGGGGGCGGCTGCACCTCGACCCGGGCGCGGTCGCCGCGGTGGTGGGCCGCCGCAAGTCGCTGCTGCCGGCGGGGATCACCGCGGTGGACGGGGCGTTCACCGCCGGCGACCCGGTCGACCTGGTCGACACCTCCGGCGCGCCGGTCGCCCGGGGGCTGGTCAACTACGACGCGGTCGAACTGCCCGGCCTGCTCGGGCGCTCCACCGCCGACCTCGCCGCGGCGCTCGGCCCGGCGTACGAACGGGAGGTCGTCCACCGCGACGACCTGGTGCTGCTGTGATTACCCGAAGGAGCATGGGATGAGCGTGAGCGAGCAGGCCCGCCGGGCGCGTACGGCGGCGGAGGCGCTGGCCGTGGCAACGCGTACCGCCAAGGACGCCGCGCTGCACGCGATGGCCGACGCGCTGGTGGCGCGTACCCCGGAGATCCTGACCGCGAACGGCGCGGACCTGGCGGCCGGGCGCGAGGCCGGGCTGAGCGCGGCCGTGCTGGACCGGCTCGCCCTCGACGAGGGCCGGGTGGCCGGCATCGCCGACGCGCTGCGCCAGATGGCCGCGCTGCCGGACCCGGTGGGCGAGGTGGTCCGTGGCGCGACCCTGCCCAACGGGCTGGAGCTGCGGCAGATCCGGGTGCCGTTCGGCGTGGTCGGCATCATCTACGAGGCCCGGCCGAACGTGACCGTGGACGCCGCCGGCATCTGCCTGAAGTCCGGTAACGCGGCGCTGCTGCGCGGCTCCTCCTCGGCCGCGCACTCCAACGCGGCGCTGGTGGCGGTGCTCCGCGACGCGATCGCCGGTGCCGGCCTGCCGGCGGACGCGGTGCAGCTGCTCGACGCCGCCTCCCGCGACTCGGTCAAGGAGCTGATGCGGGCCCGGGGCCTGGTCGACGTGCTGATCCCACGCGGCGGCGCGTCGCTGATCCGGACGGTGGTCGAGGAGTCGACGGTGCCGGTGATCGAGACCGGGGTGGGCAACTGCCACGTCTACGTGGACGCCGCCGCTGACCTGTCGATGGCCGTGTCGATCACGCTGAACGCCAAGACGCAGCGGCTGTCCACCTGCAACACCGCCGAGTCGCTGCTGGTGCACGCGTCGGTGGCCGACGCCTTCCTGCCGCCGATGCTGGGCGCGTTCGCCGAGGCCGGGGTCACCGTGCACGGCGACGCCCGCACGGCGGCGTACTCCGACGCCGTGGTCCCGGCCGGCGACGAGGACTTCGCCACCGAATATCTCTCGGCGGACATCTCGGTCGCCGTCGTCGACTCGCTCGACGCGGCGGTCGCGCACATCCGGCGGTACGGCAGCGGCCACACCGAGGCGATCGTCACCGACTCCCAGTCGGCCGCCCGGGAGTTCGTGGCCCGGGTGGACTCGGCGGCGGTGATGGTCAACGCCTCGACCCGGTTCACCGACGGCGGCGAGTTCGGCTTCGGTGCCGAGATCGGCATCTCCACCCAGAAGCTGCACGCCCGCGGCCCGATGGGCCTGCCCGAGCTGACCAGCACGAAGTACGTGGTCACCGGCAACGGCCACGTTCGTTAGCCGCCCCCGACCCCACCCGGTTGATCAAAGAGTTTGCGTCACGCCTAGACGGTTTCCGGACCGAAACCCCTCGATCAACGGGATCGACACGGAGGGGCGTCAGCGGAAGGCGCGGATCACGGCCAGGGTGGCGTGCACGTCGAATTGGTGGCCGTCGTCGCTGCTCCAGCCGCCGTCGCTGCGTTGCGTCTCGGTCAGCCGGCGGCGGGCCGCCACCAGCGTCCACTCCTGCTCGTCGACGCCGACCCGGCGCAGCGTCGCGGCCAGCCAGGCGGCGTCGGTCGGCGACGCCTGCGGGATCCGCTCGGCGAGCACCGCCTTGATCCGCGCCGACTCGTAGAACATCTGCTGCCGGTGCAGGACCGCTGCGCTCAGCCAGCCGGCGGCCAGGAATGACGGCCAGCTGCCGTCCGGGCGCAGCTGGGCGGCGAGCGCCTGCCCGGCAGCTTGCACCACGCCGGCGTACGCCCCGCCGACCCGGTGGTCGAGCGGACCGGCGGCCCGGGCGTCCAGGCCGGCCACAGTGAGCCAGAAGGCAGCGTAGGCGGTCAGGAAGAGCCGGGCCTCCGGGTCGCCCGGCCGGGCCCACTCGGGGGCGGTGTCGGCGAGCGCCTTGTCCTCCTCCCAGCAGCCGTCCCGCTGCTGGGCGGCGGCGAGCCAGTCCAGCGCCCGGCGGGCGGCCGGGCGGCCCAGCGCGCCGAGATCGTCCAACTCGGAGAGGCGGAAGCAGGTCGCGTCGACCGAGGCGACCTCGTCACCCCAGGACGCCGGCCAGCCACCGCCCAGGGTCTGGCCGACCTCCGCACTGTCGAGCACCTCCTCCGGAGGCGGCGTACCGGTTCGCAACCACGACAGACGGGCACGCTCCACCGCGTCCCCGTGAGCCACCACGAACCCGATCGCGGCGTCGATGTCGACCACGCGGCCACGCTACCGGCGCGAACGTGATCGCGCCTCGGTGAATCGGCCGAGGTCGGAGCGGGCGGAAAGCCCGCTCCGACCTGTGCGTTCGTCAGTACGCGGGCAGCGACGGGTCGATCTGCTTGATCCAGGAGAGCACCCCACCCTGGACGTGGACGGCATCCCGGAAGCCGGCCGCCTTCAGCGCGGCGAGCGCCTCGGCGGAGCGGACGCCGGACTTGCAGTGCAGCACGATCTGCCGGTCCTGCGGCAGCTTGGCCAACGCCTCGCCGGAGAGGATCTCGCCCTTGGGAATCAGGGTGGCGCCGGGGATGCGGACGATCTCGTACTCGGCCGGCTCGCGCACGTCGACCAGGAAGATGTCCTTGCCGGCGTCCTGCCACTCCTTCAGCTCGGCCGCGGTGATGGTCGCGTCGACCACCGCCTCCTGGGCCTCGACCGACACCGCGCCGCAGAAGTCCTCGTAGTCCTCCAGCAGGTCGGTGAGGGTCGCGTTCTCGCCGCAGAGCACGCAGTTCGGATCCTTGCGCACCTTGATCTTGCGGTAGCTCATCTCCAGGGCGTCGTAGACCATCAGCCGGCCGACCAGCGGCTCGCCGATGCCGGCGAGCAGCTTGATCGCCTCGTTGACCTGGATCGAGCCGATCGAGGCGCAGAGCACGCCGAGCACGCCGCCCTCCGCGCAGGAGGGCACCATGCCGGGCGGCGGGGGCTCCGGGTAGAGGCAGCGGTAGCAGGGGCCGTGCTCGGCCCAGAACACCGACGCCTGGCCGTCGAAGCGGTAGATCGACCCCCAGACGTACGGCTTGCCGAGCAGCACCGCCGCGTCGTTGACCATGTACCGGGTGGCGAAGTTGTCCGTACCGTCGACGATCAGGTCGTACTGGGCGAAGATCTCGCGGACGTTGTCCCGGTCCAGCGCGGTGTTGTGGATCTCGACGTTGACCAGCGGGTTGATCTCACGGATGCTCGCCGCGGCCGACTCGGCCTTGGACCGGCCGACATCGGAGACACCGTGGATGACCTGGCGCTGAAGGTTGGACTCGTCGACGGTGTCGAAGTCGATGATGCCGAGCGTGCCGACCCCGGCGGCGGCTAGGTACAGCAACGCGGGGGAACCGAGGCCGCCGGCGCCGACACAGAGCACCCGGGCGTTCTTCAGCCGCTTCTGCCCGGTGACCCCGACGTCCGGGATGATCAGGTGGCGCGAGTAGCGGCGGATCTCGTCAACGGTCAGCTCGGCGGCGGGTTCGACGAGCGGGGGCAACGACACGGTGGACTCCCCGGAATCGATGTGGTGGACAACCGGGCCATTGTCGCTCGCCGACGCGCCCATCGACCATGAGCAGGGCCACGTCGCCCGGCATCCGGGAGCGGGAATAACCGGCCCGCCGAGCGACACCGGCCGGTTCAGGGAAGGGGGTCGCCGGCGTACCGGTGGCCGTCGCGGAAGGGCCAGGCGTTGGCCAGGCAGCCGGCCAGGCCGTACGTCTGCTGCTGCATGACCGGCGCCGGCCGGCCCGGGACGGGACACGCCTCGTGCCCCTCCCCGAACTCGTGCCCGACCTCGTGGTTGACCACGTACGCCCGGTAGACCGCCAGCGGCGCCCCGTAGTCCGGCACGGCCTCCAGCCAGCGCGCCAGGTTGATGATCACCTTGCCGGGCAGCCGGCAGGACGTGTAGCCCTCCGTACTCAGGCCCCCCTCGGCACACATCACCTCCGAGGTGACCGGGGTGGCCAGATAGACGGTGAAGTCCGCGCGTTCCGCCTCGGCGATCCGCTGCACCCGCAGCTCACCGGAGCCGATCCAGCTGCGTGGATCGGCCAGTACCGCGTCGACGTCGGCCGCGAAGACGTCCGGATCCTGGCCGGTGCCCTGCTCGACGGCCACCCGGTAGCGCGTCAGCCGCCCGTCGAGGCCCTGCACCGGAGACTCTCCACCGGCCACCGCGAAGCTGCCGGCACCTGTTCTCGGGTACCCGCTGGGCGACGCCGGCTCGTCCGCCCCCGCTCCCGCCCCGTACGCGATCCGCTTCCGGCTCGCCGGTTCCGGCCCCGAGGCCCGGTCGCCGGACCGGGCCAACAGCACCCCGGCGGTGGCCGCGAGGACCAGGGTCAGCCCGAGGGTGACGGCGCGACGGCGCCGCCGACGCATCCGTACCGTGGCCGCCCGCGGTCTCGCCGGCCGGCCCACTGATGCCGGCGCTCCCGCCGGCCGTTCGGTCGGTGCCCGTGGTCCGGCCGGCCGATCCTGTGCGCCGCACGGGTCACGAAGGGGTGAAGACGGCATGAAACCATCGTCTCACCCTTATCGGGCATATACCCGCATTACGGAGTCGCCTGCGACGCGTCCTCGCTGCTCAGAGCGGGGGTCCGGCATAGCGCCGGCCGTCGAGGTACGGCCAGGGATTCGCCACGCAGCCCTTGAGGAACAGCGTCTGCTGCATCATCACCGGGGCCGGCTCACCCCGCCCCGGGCAACGCTCGTGCCGATTGCCCAACTGGTGCCCGACCTCGTGGTTGATCACGTAGTTGCGGTAGACCGACAGCGGCACCCCGGCCTCGACGAAGTGCGGCACCGACAGCCGCCACCGATCCAGATTGATGATCACTTTGCCCGAGGTACGGCAGGAGGTGTAGGGGCGCCCGCCGATCCGGATGTCGACGCCACCGGCGGCGCACATCTGACCCGCCGTCGCGGCCGTCGCCAGGTAGACGGTGAAGTCGTACCGGGAGGTGGCCTCCACTTGCCGCAACCGTAGCCGCCCGCTGTCCACCCAGCTTCCCGGGCCGGTTAACGCGGTCCGCACGGCCAGCGCGAACTCGCTCGCGTCCGCACCGGAACCGGACTCCACCGCGACCCGGTAGCGCCGCACCGTGCCGGCGGTGCCCAGCACCGGACCCACCCGATCGTCGTAGCCGAAACGGCCCGTCCCGCGCGACGGAACCGGCCCGGGCTGCTGCAACATCGGTGCCTCGGGCGACGGGGTCACCTTGGTCGGCGAAGGCGACGGGCTCGCCACGGGCGGCGGCGGGATCACCACCGTCGGGGAGGGCGTCGGGGTCACCTCGCCGGCACCGGCGGAGCCCCGGAGCGCGCCGTTTCCGCCGGCGACCATCGCCACCGCGGCGCCGACCGCGGCCAGCAGCACGACGGTGCGGACGACGGCACCGGACCGGCGCGGTCGGGGCCGCTGCTCGCCCGGGCGGCCTGCGGTGGTCGCTACCGGGACCGGCGAACGGGCGTGCCGGTCGGAGCGGCGATGGCTACCGGGACTACGCACTCGGCTCATCCTGCCAGGTCGGCCCGGCGAGCGGATTCCCCCGTCTCGGTGAGCAGGCCGACCACCGCCCTGGCCACCAGGCGGGGCACCTCCAACTGCGCCACATGACCGACACCGCCGAGCAACAGCAGCCGGCTGTCCGGGATCACCCGGGCGGTCTGCGGCGCCACGCGTACGTCGACCAGGCGGTCCTGTCGGCCCCCGACGACCAGCGTGGGCGCCCGTACCTTCCGGGCCATCCGCCACAGCGATCCCGATCCCGGCAGGTACGACCGCACGAAGCTGGAGACCAGCCCGCGGAACGTCCGAAGGTAGGCCGCCGCGTAGTGCTCCGCCTGGTAGCGCACCAGGATCTCGTCCACCGCCTCCTGCCGGCGCTGGTCGCAGATCCGACTGAGGTCGGCCACGCACGCCTCCATCACCTGCTGGGCCATCACCTCCGGCGCCGTCTGGGCCAGCCGCCAGGCGGCCAGCCGCTCGCCCCGGGGGATCGCCAGCAACGGAAGCATCCGACCCTGCAACGACCGGCGGAAGTCGAGGAACGGCAGGGCTGGCGAAATCAGGGTCAACGTCCGGACCAGATCCGGCCGGAGCGCGGCCACCCGCACCGAGATCGCCCCGCCCAGCGAGTTGCCGAACAGGTGCACCGGCCCACGGCCGGAGTGCTCGACCCAACGGACCACCCGCTGCGCGAAGACCGGCAGGGTGTAGCGCCGGCCCGGCTCGCTGCGGCCGAAGCCCGGCAGGTCGATCGCCTGGCCGTCGAGCCGGTCGGCGAGCAGGCCCGCCAGGTCGGTCCAGTTCTGCGACGAGCCGCCCAGCCCGTGCACGTACAGCGCCGGTTCCGCGTCCGGTCCGGTGGCCGGCGTCTCCCGCACGTAGGTGACCGTCCCGTCGAGGCGTACCGCGCGGCCGGGCCAGGGCGGCGGGACCGAGTGGACGGGCAGCAGTCGGTCGGGCCAGAGGGTGGCAGGCTTCACCGTTCCAGTCTGCCCGGCCGGCTCAGGCCAGCAGTGCCTCCAGCCGCCGGTTCACCGCAGCCAGGGAGGCCCGCACCACCGCCTGCCGGGGGTCGCCGGCCACCAGGGCGGACCCGGCGAGCTGCTCGACCCACCCGTCGCAGACCAGCAGCACCACGACGGTGGCCACCTCGCAGTTGCCGAACGGCACCACGGCGGCGTGCTCCACGAAGCAGCGCCCCCGGTCGGCGGTGGTGCTGGCACCGCGTAGCAACTCGTCCACCGCGGCCGCGGCGGCGACCGCGCAGAGCCGCAGCACGTACCCGTCCACGGCGGGGCCGGTGGCGTAGCCGGCCGCGCTCTGCTCGCCGGCGATCAGCCGGACCTCGACGGTGGCGTCGAGCCCGAAGGTGCTCACCTGGACGTGGTCGAGCACGACTCGGGGACCGGGCGCACCGCCGGCGTTCAGCGGCCGGGACGGCGCGGACTCGGTGGTGGTCAACTGCCCGCCGGAGTAGGAGGCACCGAGGGTCGCCGGGCTGCCCGGC
This sequence comes from Micromonospora sp. NPDC051296, assembly GCF_040682255.1. Lineage (NCBI taxonomy): Bacteria > Bacillati > Actinomycetota > Actinomycetes > Micromonosporales > Micromonosporaceae > Micromonospora > Micromonospora sp. NPDC051296. The sequence continues at coordinate 39,559 of NZ_JBFBAO010000014.1, forward strand.
GGTCCCGCTTCCTCCACCGCGGCCCGACCCCGGTGCGGGGCGGGTGCCTGACGGCGCCGCCGCGAGGTGTCCGGCACCGGTTCGGCCCGGGCCGTGACGGCCTCCGCCCGGGCACCCGCGGGGCGGGCGTTGGGACGGCGGGGCTCGGCGGGCGGGCGGGCCTCGTCCGCCTCGCCACCCCGGTTCTCGGTGGACCGGCGACGCACCGGCGCGGCAGGCGCTCCGGGCGCACCACTCGGCGCGGCGGCCAGCCCCATCCGCTCCTGGAGCAGGCGGGCGACCTGCCGGCTCACCTCGGCCGGGTCGGCACCGTCGGCGAGGTCGAGGCGCAGGCTGTGGGCACCGGCCTGGGTACGGCGCAGGGTCGCGTCGCGTACGCCGTCGACCTCCCGCACGGCGTCGAGGATGGCGTCGACGTCGAAGCCCTCGGGCCGCTCGCGCAACGGCGCCGGCTCGTCGTCGCGACGGAGATGGGTGGCGATCCGGGCTAGTTCCGGGGTCTCGGCGGGTGGCTCCACGGCTGGCGGCTCCGGCACGACGGGCACGTCCGGCTCGGCGGGGACGCGCTGCGGCAACACCGCCGACGTGCTGTCCGGCGACCGGTCGCCGGACGGTTCCGCCGGCGGCACCGGGTCGGGCGCGGATCGACGTGCCGCGTAGGGGGCAGCGCTCGTCGGAACGGGCGCGGAAGGGGTGCGCTCACGGCGGCCGGGCCCACCGCCGGCCGGACCGGCCAGCGGGTCGGTCGCCGCCGGTGCCGTGGTCGGGCCGGGCGCGGCAGCAATCGGAGCGGGCGGGACGGGCCCTGGCTCACTGGGCACCGGCCGGAGCCGGAACGGTCGATGGGACGGCCCGTCGGACGCCGCACCGGCCTGGGCGGCCGGCGGCGCCGACGCCGGCTCGGGCCGGGCTTCCGGTGCGCCGGGCGACCCACCGGCTGACGGGGCGCTGGCCGACGACGCCACGAACGGCGGCCCGCTGGCCGGTGGGGCACTGGCCGGCGGCCCGGCGAACGGCGGCCCGCTGGCCGGTGGGGCACTGGCCGGCGGCCCGGCGAACGGCGGCCCGCTGGCCGACGGGGCACTGGCCGACGGGGCACT
>NZ_JBFBAO010000015.1:0-40641 GCF_040682255.1 Micromonospora sp. NPDC051296
GTCGACCCCGGGTCGCCCGTCTGCCGTGGCGACCGGGCTGTTCGTCACCAACCTGCTCGACGGCGGCACAGTGCCGCTCTACGGCGACGGCGGCAACGTGCGGGACTGGCTGCACGTGCACGACCACTGCCGGGGCGTCGCCCTGGTGCAGCAGAAGGGCCGGGCCGGCGAGGTCTACCACATCGGCGGCGGCACCGAACTGACCAACAAGGAACTGACCGCCCGGCTGCTCGGCGCGTGCGGCGTCGGCTGGGAGCAGGTCGTGCCGGTGGCCGACCGCAAGGGCCACGACCGCCGCTACTCGCTGGACATCACGAAGATCAGTCAGGAACTGGGGTACACCCCCAGCATCACCCTCGACGACGGCCTGGCCGACACCGTCCGCTGGTACCGGGACAACCGGGCCTGGTGGCAGCCGCTCAAGGCGGAGTCGGCCCGATGAAGGTGCTGGTGACCGGGGCCGGCGGGATGCTCGGACGCGACCTGGTCGACGTGCTCGCCGGGCAGCCGGAGCACGCGGTGACCGCCGCTGCCCGGGCCGAGGTCGACATCACCGATGCCGCCGCCGCGCATGCCGCCGTCGCCGGCCACGACGTGGTGGTCAACGCCGCCGCGTGGACCGACGTCGACGGCGCCGAGCAGCACGAGGCCGCCGCCACCGCGGTCAACGGCGAGGCGGTGGCGAACCTCGCCCAGGCCTGCGCCACCCACGGCGCCCGGCTGATCCAGCTCTCCACCGACTACGTCCTGCCCGGCGACGCCACCGCCCCGTACCGCGAGGACGCGCCGACCGCGCCGGTCAACGCGTACGGCCGCGGCAAGCTCGTCGGAGAACAGGCCGTGGCCCGGCTGCTGCCCGACGCCGGGTACGTGGTGCGCACCGCCTGGCTCTACGGCGCCCACGGCCGCAACTTCGTCAGCACCATGATCGGCCTGGCCGACCGGCGCGAGTTCCTCGACGTCGTCGACGACCAGCGCGGCCAGCCCACCTGGTCGTACGCGCTGGCCCACCAGCTGGTCGCGCTCGCCGAGGCGGCCCTGGCCGGACGCGCCGCGCCCGGCGTCTACCACGGCACCTGCTCCGGCGAGACCACCTGGTACGGGCTTGCCCGGGCGGTGTTCGCCCTGCACGGGCTCGACCCGGACCGGATCCGACCAACCACCAGCGACCGATTTCCGAGTCCTGCCCACCGACCGGCGTACAGTGTGCTAGGGCACGGCCGATGGGCCGCCGCCGGGCTGTCGCCCCTGCCGGACTGGCACGACACGCTGGTCGACGCGTTCGCCCCCGCCGCTCCACCCTCCCCGTGGAAGGTCGCATGAAGCTCACCCTCGTCACCGGCCTGACCGGACTGGTCCTGCTGGCCACGATCGTCGAGCTGCTGCGTCGGCGGCAGCTCCGGGAGAAGTACGGCATGCTCTGGCTCGGGCTGCTGTTCGTGGTGATCCCGCTGTCGCTGTTCCCCACGCTGCTCGACGGCGTCGCCGACCTGCTCGGCGTGGCCTCCGGGGTCAGTCTCGTCCTCTTCCTCGGCATCGTCTTCCTCCTGCTGGTCTGCATCCACCTCAGCTGGGAGGTCAGCAGGCTGGAGGAGGAGACCCGGACGCTGGCCGAGGAGTTCGCCCTGCTGCGCGCCGAGGTCGAGGCGGATCGCGCGGAGCGGGCGGAGCGGCAGGAACTGGTGTCCCGCGATGGTTAACGGCAAACGACTCCTGGTCATCATCCCGGCGCTCAACGAGGCCGGCTCCATCGCCGACGTGGTCGGCGAGATCCGGGGCGAGCTGCCCGGCGTGGACGTGCTGGTCGTCGACGACGGCTCCACCGACCGCACCGCGGCCGTCGCCGTCGCCGCCGGCGCCCGGGTCGCCCGCCTGCCGTACAACCTCGGCGTCGGCGGGGCGATGCGGCTGGGCTACCGCTACGCGTACGACCACGACTACGACGTCGCGGTGCAGATCGACGCCGACGGGCAGCACGACCCCCGGTACCTGCCGAAGCTGGTCGACCTGCTCGACGACTACGACCTGGTCATCGGGGCCCGCTTCGCCGGCGAGGGCGAGTACGCCGTACGCGGGCCACGCCGCTGGGCGATGGGGATGCTGTCGATGGTGCTGTCCGGCCTGGCCGGCACCACGCTGACCGACACCACCTCCGGCTTCCGTGCCGCCAACCGGCGCATGATCGAGATGTTCGCCCGCTGGTACCCCGCCGAGTACCTCGGCGACACGGTCGAGACGCTGGTGCACGCCGCCCGCCGCGGTTACCGGATCCAGCAGGTCCCGGTGGCGATGCGGCGCCGGATGGCGGGCACCCCCAGCCACTCCCCCGCCAAGGCGATGATCTACCTGGGCCGCGCGCTGGCCGTGCTCACCCTGGCGCTCATCCGCCGGTGATGCGCCGCCTGCTCCGCCTCGTCCCGCCCGGCACCCTCGTGGTCGGCGCGGGGCTGGCCCTGGTCGGGCTGGCCTCGTACGTCCACCTCGCGGTCGCCGGGCACAGCCTCGACGCCGGCGACTACTCGTCGCTGTCGGTGCTGTGGTCCGTCGTGTTCACCGTCGGCATCGGCGTGTTCCTCCCGGTCGAGCAGGAGGTGGCCCGGCTGGTCGCGGCCCGCCGTACCCGCGGGCTGCCGCCCGGCCCGGTGCTGGCTCGCAGCGCCGCCGTCGCCGCCGTCGTGCTGGGCCTGCTCCTGCTGGTCACCGTCGGCACCGCCGACATCCTCGCCGACCGCCTCTTCGACGGCGACCGCGCCATGGTGGCGGTGCTCGCCGGGGCGCTGGCCGCGCTGGCCGTGGCGCACACCACCCGCGGAGTGCTCTCCGGGCTGCGACTGTTCGGCTGGTACGGCAGTCAACTCGGCATCGACGGCGGGCTGCGCATCGGCCTGGTCGCCGCGCTCGCCATCGCCGGCGTCGACTCACCCGTGGCGTACGCGCTGGTGCTGGTCGTCGCGCCCCTGCTGGCCGTCGCGCTGACCGCCACGCCGGTGGCCCGGTCGGCCGGCGGCGGGGTGGCGGTGCCCTGGCCGTCGCTGCTGCGCGGGCTGGCGCTGCTCACCGTCTCCAGCCTGCTCTCGCAGGTCGTGGTCAACGTCGGCGTGATCAACGTACGGCTGCTCGCCCCGTCCGACGTCGCCACCGCCGGGGCGTTGCTGTCCGCGCTCGTGCTGGTCCGCATCCCGCTGTTCGTCTTCGGGTCGATGCAGGCCGCGCTGCTGCCCGGCCTGTCCACCGCCGCCGCCACCGGCGACGACACGGCCTTCGGCGCCCTGCTGCGCCGGGCCCTGGCGGTCGTCACCGCACTGGGTGCCGGCGGCGGGCTGCTGGCCGTCCTGCTCGGTCCATGGCTCGTCCGGGCCCTCTTCGACGCCCCCGACGTTCTCGGCCACGGCGACTTCGCCTGGCTCGCCCTGGCCACCCTGGCGTACCTGTGGGCGATGGTCCTCGGCCAGTCGCTGCTGGCCCGCGACCGGCACCACGCGCAGGCGGTGGCCTGGACCGCCGGCGTCGCCGCGCTGGCCGTCGCGACCCTGGCCCCGCTGCCCGTCGCGCTGCGGGTCGAACTCGGCTACACCGTGGGCTCCCTGGTGGTGGCCGCGGTCATGGCCGCCCTGCTGCGCCGCCGCCGCACTGCCGCGCCGACCCCGCCCGTCGCGGCCACCGTGCCCGCGGCCGCCCCCGGAGGGACCCGATGAGCCCACGCCTGACCGCGGTCATGCTCGCCTACGGCACCGAGCCCTGGCTGGTCGACGCCGCGCAGGCCGTGCTGGCCAGCACCGGCGTCGACATCGAACTGGTCGTGGTCGACAACGGCTGCACCGGCGACGGCATCGACGTGGTCAAGGGTCTGCCCGGCGTACGGGTGATCCGGCCGGAGGAGAACACGGGCTACTCCGGCGGCTGCAACCTCGGGGCCACCGAGGCCACCGGCGACTGGCTGGCCTTCGTCAACTCCGACGCGATCGTGACCCCCGACGCCCTGGCGAAGGTCGTCACGGTGGCCGCCGAACCGGGCGTCGGCGCCGCGATGGCCTCCATCCGGCTCGCCCACGACTCCGACCTGATCAACACATCCGGCAACCCGCTGCACTTCACCGGCCTGTCCTGGGCCGGCGGCAACGGCGAGCCGGCCAGCGCCCACGCCCGGCGCACCGACGTGCCGTCGCTGAGCGGTTGCTGTTTCGTGATCAGCCGGCAGCGCTGGACGGAACTCGGCGGCTTCCCGGCCGAGTACTTCGCCTACCACGAGGACACCGAACTCAGCCTGCGGCTGTGGCAGCGCGGGCTACGGCTGGCGTACGTGCCGGACGCCGTGGTGCGCCACCACTACGAGTTCTCCCGCAACGACCTCAAGCTCTACCTGGTCGAGCGCAATCGCCTGATCACCTTGCTCACCGCGTATCAGGGCCGGACGCTGGCGCTGCTGGCGCCGATGCTGCTGCTCACCGAGGCCGCCATGCTCGCCGCCGCGTTGGCCGGCGGCTGGGGGCGGCAGAAGGCGCGCGGCTGGGCCTGGCTGTGGCGCAACCGGGGCTGGGTGCGGGCCCGCCGCCGGCGGTTGCAGGCCGAACGCACCGTCGGCGACGCGGCCCTCGCCCACCTGATGACCGCCCGGGTGGCCCCGTCGAACGTGGACACACCCCCCGGCATGGGCGTGTTCAACGCCGTCGCCGCCGGTTGGTGGGCCCTGGTCCGGCCGCTGCTGGCGCGCCGCTGACCGGAGCCGCGCTACCCGCTCGCCCGGCCCTCGGGCGCACCCGGGTCGGTGCGGCCGGCCGCGCCCGACGCGTGCCGCGCCCGGGAGGCCGGCGCCGTGGCGAAGGTGGCGACGGCCTGCTGCCACACCGCGTCCAGGTCGGCGCCGGGCGGGAAACGGCCGGCGAGTTCGAGGTCGACCAGGCCGTGCGCCATGCCCCAGATCGCCCGCGCGGTGGGCAGGTCTCCGTCGGTCAACCGAAGGAGGGCGGCGGCGGCCTCCGCCTCGACGCCCGCCTCCAGCCGGTCCCGCGCGAGGGGCTGCCGGGTGCTGAGCTCGTAGAGCCGGGGATGCGCCAGCGCCCACCGCCGGTACCCCGCCGCCAGCGTGGCCAGGTCGGTCGTCCCGGCCAGCGCCTCGGCGAGCCGCCGGAGCGCGCGTTGTTGCAGCGCCGCCTCGATCTCCGGCTTGCCCGCCACGTGCTTGTACAACGACGGCGCCTGAATCCCGAGTTCGTCGGCGAGCCGGCGCATGGTGAGGCTCTCCGGCCCCTCGGCCTCCAGCAGCCGCTGCGCCACGTCGATGATCTCCTCGCGCCGATTCACGTCACGCTCGCGACCCGCGCGCTCCGGACCGCCACCCGCGACAGAGCAGGTAGGCCACGACCAGCAGCACCGACAGGCCACCGTCCCAGACCAGGATCTGGCCGGCACCCGGCACGTCCCCGGCCACGGCGTACCCGACCGCGGTGACCGTCAACGCCAGCTTGTGGAAGATCACCAGCTCCCACACCCCCCGGTAAGCCTGCGGACGCCAGGCGAGCAGCGCGAACAGCCCGGCGAAGACCACCAGCCCGTACGCCCGCCAGGTCTCGACCACCCGTACCGCGGCCTCGGACTCGACCACGACGCCGACGGCGCTCGCCGCGGCCGCGGCGGCGCTGGCAGCCGCCACCCACATCAGTACCCGCCCGATCCGCCCCGCCGTCGACGAAGCGACCACCTGGCCGGTGCCGGAAACCGTCGTACTGCTCATCCCGATGACCATCCTCTCGCAGCTAACGCCGTTAGCCTCCACCGAAGGCTAACAGCGTTAGCCGGCAAGCGCCACCCCCGACAGTGGCGAAGGTCGCAGCCGGCGTCGGAGAAAGACGCGGGCGCCCGACAGCAGCAGCTGTCGGGCGCCGGATGACTCCCGGGCCGTCGATCCCGGGCGGCGGAAGGTCAGGCCTCGGGCTTGTCGCCCGGCTTGTCCTCCAGGTCGGCAGAACCGGCCGAGGTGGTCGGCTTGTGCGCCTCCTCGGTCGGCGTGGTCGGGGTCCTCGCCCGGTCACCCTCCGCCTCCGCCTCGGCCTCACCCGCCGCGCCGCCGTCGAGCAGCGCGGTCAGCGCCGCCCCGGTGATCCGCCGGAAGCTACGACCGACCCGGTTGCGGTCCAGGATCGCCACCTCCATCTGGTTCGCGGCGATCGCCCGGGCGGCGCCACCCTCCCCGCCAACGCTGCCCAGCGCCTGCACCGCCACCTTCACCGCGTCGCCGAGCGACATGTCCGGCCGGTGGTTCGACTTGAGCACCCCGGCGATGGCGTCGGCCTGGCCACCCATCGCCATCCGGCCCGGCTCGTCGTTCACCGACCCGTCGTAGGTGAGGCGGTACAGCGCGTCCTCCTCCGGCGACGCGCCCACCTCGGCCAAGCAGATCTCCACCTCGAACGGCTTCGACTGCTCGGTGAAGATGGCGCCGAGGGTCTGCGCGAACGCGTTGGCCAGCGCCAGACCGGTGACGTCCCGCCGGTCGTAGCTAAGGCCGTTCAGGTCGGCCATCCGCACCCCGGCCCGGCGCAGGTTCTCGAACTCGTTGTACCGCCCCACCCCGGCGAAGCCGATCCGGTCGTAGATCTCACTGACCTTGTGCAGGGTGCTGGAGAGGTTCTCCGCGACGAAGAGGACCCCGCCGGCGTAGCTCAGGACCACCGCGCTGCGCCCCCGGGCGATGCCCTTGCGGGCCAACTCGGAACGGTCGCGCATGATCTGTTCGGGCGAGGCGTAGAACTGCATGGCCACGGCGGCGGCTCTCCTTCGGGCGCTGTGCTGGGGAACTGCGGTCAGGTGCGGGCGGGGCGGCTCAGCCGCCCGGGTTCTCCATCCGGCCGGCGACCACGCTCTCGCCGATCGCGGCCGTCTCCGCGTCGGTCAGCCGGTACGTCCCCTCCGCGGTCGCGGCCATCACCACCGGGAAGATCCGCCGGCTCAGGTCGGGCCCACCGGTCGCCGTGTCGTCGTCGGCCGCGTCGTAGAGCGCCTCCACCGCCAGCCGCACCGCGTCGTCGACGGACAGCCCGGCCCGGAACCGCTTCTTCAGCGCCGACTTGGCGAACAGCGAGCCGGAGCCGATCGCGTCGTAGCCGGTCTCCTCGTAGGGGCCGCCGGTGACGTCGAAGCTGAAGATCCGCCCGGCCCGCGCCGGGTCCCTCGCGGCCAGGTCGAAGCCGGCGAACAGCGGGATCACCGCCAGCCCCTGCATCGCCGCGCCGAGGTTGCCCCGCACCATCGAGGCGAGCCGGTTGGCCTTGGCGTCGAGCGAGAGCATCGCGCCTTCCATCTTCTCGTAATGCTCCAGCTCCACCTGGAACAGTCGCATCAGCTCGATGCCGATGCCGGCGGTGCCGGCGATGCCCACCAACGAGTACGCGTCGGCCGGGTGCACCTTCTCGATGTCCCGCTGGGCGATCAGGTTGCCCATGGTGGCCCGCCGGTCGCCGGCCATCACCACGCCGCCGGCGGCGGAGATGGCCACGATCGTGGTGGCGTGCGGGGCCAGGTCGGCGGCCAGGCCCGGAGGCAGCGGCCGGCGGCCGGGCAGCATCTCGGGGGCCACCTTGCTCAGGAACGTGGTGAAGGAGGACGTCCCCGCGTTGGTGAACACATCTGGTAGACGCCCGGATGGATCAAAGCCCGCTGCCACGTGGTTCCTCTCAGGTACGTGATGGCCCTGGCCAGCCTCGTTGGACTGTCGCGGAACTGGCCAAGACCACCGTTGCAGTTGAAGCAGATTATCCCGCGCACCCACCCGGTGCGATGATCGTGGTCCACATGTTCCGGATCGGGGTCACCGCAGACCCGATCCGCTTGTGGTCGTGGACGGACCTGTCCTGCCGGCGGCGGTCAGGTGAAATTCGGTGGGGCAGTCCGTGCTGGCACTGCGGGCATGCCGCGCCCACCCCCAAGGGGGCGAAACGGACATATACCCTACTCTCCACCTTTCTGGACATAGCCTCTGACAAACTCTTCGGCGTTCTCCTCCAGGACGGAGTCGATCTCGTCGAGCAGATCGTCCACATCCTCGGTGATCTCGGCGTGCCGCTCGGCGACCTCCGGGTTCGCCTCGACGGTGACGTCCTCGACTTCCTCGCCCTGACGGGACTTGCCCGTCTGCGACTGACCGCCGCTGTCACGAGTGGCCACTGTTGCCTCCTCCACGATCTCCCTGCGATGAACTTACCTCGCGGGGGCGACGAATCGCCCGCCGCGCGCCCGTACCAGGACCGGCGCGCGGCGGCAGATTTCGGCACGGGTCAGCTGCCGGGCGGCACCCGACTGCCGGCTCAGCCGCCGGTCAGCGTCTCCAGCAGATCCTTGGCGCTGGCACAGCGGTCGAACAGCATCCCGACGTGCCGCTTGGTGCCGCGCTCCGGCTCCATCATCGGCACCCGAACCAGCGACTCGCGGCCGACGTCGAAGATGACCGAGTCCCAGCTGGCGGCGACCACCTCGGAGGCGTACTGCGCCAGGCAGCGGCCCCGGAAGTAGGCGCGGGTGTCCTCGGGCGGCTCGGTCATCGCGGTACGCGTCTCGTCGTCGGACAGCAGCGTCTTCATCGCGCCGCGGGAGACCAGCCGGTGGTAGAGGCCCTTCTCCGGACGTACGTCGGAGTACTGCAGGTCGACCAGCTGGAGCTTGTGCGAGCCCCAGCCGAGCTTCTCCCGGTCCCGGTAGCCCTCCAGCAGCCGCAGCTTGGCCACCCAGTCCAGCTCGTCGGCGCAGAGCATGACATCGCGCCCGAGCCGGTCCAGTACGGCCTCCCACCGGTCCAGCACGTCGGCGGTCTGCTCGTCGACGTCGCTACCGTAGCGGTCGTCCACGAACGCCCGCACCCGTTCCAGGTACGCCCACTGCACGTCCAGCGCGGTCAACCGCCGCCCGTCGCGCAGCCGCATCCGGTGGGTCAGGGACGGGTCGTGGCTGACCGCGCGCAACTCGCCGACCGGGTCGGCGATACCGAGGTCAGAGCCGAGCGCCTTCTCCTCGATCATGGTGAGGATCAGTGCGGTGGTGCCCACCTTCAGATAGGTGGAGATCTCCGACAGGTTGGCGTCGCCGATGATGACGTGCAGCCGGCGGTACTTGTCCGCGTCGGCGTGCGGCTCGTCGCGGGTGTTGATGATCGGCCGCTTGAGGGTGGTCTCCAGACCGACCTCGACCTCGAAGAAGTCGGCCCGCTGAGAAATCTGGAAGCCGCTCTGGCCGCCGTCCTGGCCGATGCCGACCCGCCCGGCGCCGCAGACGATCTGCCGGGTCACGAAGAACGGGGTCAGGTACGCCACGATGTCGGCGAACGGCGTCTGCCGGCGCATCAGGTAGTTCTCGTGCGCGCCGTAGCTGGCGCCCTTGTTGTCGGTGTTGTTCTTGTAGAGGTGGATCGGCGCCGTGCCGGGAATGGTGGCGGCCCGCCGCGCCGCCTCCGCCATCACCCGCTCCCCCGCCTTGTCCCAGCGGACGAGGTCCCGCGGGTTGGTCACCTCAGGGGTGGAGTATTCGGGGTGGGCGTGGTCGACGTAGAGCCGCGCCCCGTTGGTCAGGATCACGTTGGCCAGCCCGAGATCCTCGTCGGCGAGCGCCTCGGCCGGGTCGTACGCGGCTCCGGAGTAGGTGAAGCCCCGGGCGTCGCGCAGTGGCGACTCTTCCTCGTAGTCCCAGCGCGCCCGACCACCGCGGTTCAGTTCCGGGCGGGCGCCGTAGGCGTTCACCACCTGGGACGAGGTGACCATCGGGTTGGCTCCGGCCTGGCCCGGCACGGAGATGCCGTACTCGACCTCGGTGCCCATGATCCGTCTTACGCTCATCGACCTACCCGCTTCGCTTGCCCGACCGGTCCCCCGTCACGTCGAGCGTAGTCGGCGGTCGGGCCCAGAGGGGGCGTGGCGGTGCGGTCGGAGCTGGCGGGTCGCGCCGGTCAGTCTCGCGGCTGGTCGACGAACATGGTCACGATGGTGACCCGGTCGCGCACTTCCGGGGTGGAACGCAGCAGCTTGTTGACCCGGCTGCGCGCGGCGGGATCGACGACGACCAGCCGGATCTCGCCGGGCACCGCGTGCAGCATCTGCCAGGTCCGACCCGGCTCGGCGAAGATCAGCCCGTAGATGGCGGCCTCGGTCTGGGCGGTGGTGCCCTGCAACGTCGAGACGCAGATGTTCTCCAGGTAGGAGCGGTACGTGCTGGCGTAGTCGAGGACGAGCGTGGTGACCCCGTCGACGGCCGGGTACGCGCGGTTGACCTGGTCGCACACTACGGCCGCCCGGTTGGGCTGGTCGACCTGCTGGTGCACCCAGCGCTGCGCCCAGGTCTGCGGTCCGACGACGAGCAGGCTGCGGTGCCAGCCGGTGACACCGCCGAACAGCACGATCGCGGCGGCCACGGTCACGGCGGTGAGGCCGGCCGTGAGGGTACGGATCGGACGGCCACGGCGCGGCGCGGGCAGCAGCCGCACCACGGCGCCGGCGCCCCCGATGAGCAGCACGGTGGTGAGGTGGCCGGCCTTGTTGAAGTAGTAGCCGAGTTCGCCGCCGAGGCCGACGCTGGCCTGCCCGACGGCCGCGGTGAACAACCCGCTGACCAGTAGGACGAACAGCCAGCGTCGCCAGGCGGGGTCACGGCGGCCGATGCGTACGGCGTGCCAGAGCAGGGCCGGTACGACGAGGGCACCGAGGCCACCGAAGGCGAGCCAGGTCTCGGTGAGGTCCGGTCCGACGGTGGCGGTGAGCGCCTCGGTCTGGTTGGCGCGGAACACGCCGAGCAGGATCGGCACCGGGGCGAGGACGACGGTGGCCAGGCCGACGGCCAGCGCGGTGCGGCGGGCCCGGACCATCGCGTGCCGGTGCACCAGCAGGGCACCGAGCACGAGCACGACCGCGGCGGGCAGGAACAGGTAGTAGGTGTAGCCGATGCCGACGAGCAGGACGCCGAGCAGCAGGAGGTGCTCTCGTGGCGCGGGGAGCGGCCGGGCGACGATGGCGGCGAGCACGACGGTGAGGGCCAGCCCGATCGTCTCGGTGGGGTAGCCGGACCACAGCAGCCGGGGCAGCTGGCTGCCGAGGACGAGGGCGCCGACGACGACGGTGAGCACCCCCCGGCTCAGCGGGTGCAGCGGGCCGGGCAGACGGTGGGCGGCCCAGAGCAGGGTGAGCACGAACAGGCCGAAGCCGGCGATGTTCCACCAGAGGAAGGGCTGCACCGCGTCGGGGCCGCCCGGCGCGGTGCCGGCCGGGGTGAGGTGGCCGTCGAGCAGGGCGACCAGCAGGTGCCAGCCCTGCGGGTAGTGGACGAGCAGGGAGAGCAGCTGGTCGCGGACGGCGTCCGAATCGAGGAAGACGTAGCCGCCGTGCCGGCCGATGACGTCGACCAGGCTGAGGTGGCGCAGGTAGTCCTCGCCGCGGGTAAGGATGGTGAGCCGACCGGCGAGGTCGCCGGCGCGCAGCAGGGGCTGGGCGAGGTACCCGACGAGCGCGGCGGTGCCCAGGACGGGAAACAGGTCGGCCCAGGCGGGGCGCGGCAGGGTGGGGCGCCGGCCGGTGGCCAGGGCGGCCAGCACGAGGATGGTCAGGCCGGTGCCGGTGACCGGAACCGGGGCCATCCCCCAGGGCCAGACGGCGAAGAGCAGGCCGGCGGCGGTGGTGAGGCCGACCAGCAGGACGGTGGCGAGCAGCAGGCGGTCCAGCAGGGTACGGCCGCCGCGCAGCAGGCTGGCGGTGGCGAGCAGCACCAGCGGGGGAAGCACCCAGCGGGCGTCGGCGGCGACCGCGGCGAGCGGCAGGAGCCAGGCTGCGGCCAGCCCGGCCAGCGCGACGATCCACCGGCGCCGGTAGTCCGGCGGGGCGGGGCTGGTGGTCGGGGTCGAGGTGACCGGCGGCGCGACTGCGCTCTGCTCGACGGACACGCGGGATCCTTGGCGAAGTAGGCGGAGAGGCTCCGCAGTTGCCGGCAGAGACCGGCCTCGCGGCCAATGTGGAGTGTACGCGCAGGGCCCGTGACGCATGGCGTCACGGGCCCTGGTGGCGCGTACGGTCAGAGGTACTGGCCGGTGTTGCTCGCGGTCTCGATGGAGCGGCCGGCCTCGGCGCCCTTGCCGCCGGAGACGAGCGTACGGATGTAGACGATCCGCTCGCCCTTCTTACCGGAGATGCGGGCCCAGTCGTCCGGGTTCGTGGTGTTGGGCAGGTCCTCGTTCTCGCGGAACTCGTCGACGCAGGCGTCGAGCAGGTGCTGCAGGCGCAGCCCCTTGCGGCCGGAGGTGAGGAACTCCTTGATGGCCATCTTCTTGCCCCGGTCGACGATGTTCTGGATCATCGCGCCGGAGTTGAAGTCCTTGAAGTAGAGCACTTCCTTGTCACCGTTGGCGTAGGTGACCTCCAGGAAGCGGTTCTCCTCGGTCTCCGAGTACATCCGGAGCACCACCGCGTCGATCATGGCGGCGACCGTGGCATCGGCGCTGCCGCCGTGCTCGGTGAGGTCGTCGGGGTGCAGCGGCAACCCGGCGAGGATGTACTTGGAGAAGATGTCCTTGGCCGCCTCGGCGTCCGGACGCTCGATCTTGATCTTCACGTCGAGCCGGCCCGGGCGCAGGATGGCCGGGTCGATCATGTCCTCCCGGTTGGAGGCGCCGATGACGATGACGTTCTCCAGCCCCTCCACGCCGTCGATCTCGCTGAGCAGCTGCGGAACGATGGTGTTCTCCACGTCGGAGGAGACACCGGAGCCGCGGGTACGGAAGACCGAGTCCATCTCGTCGAAGAAGACGATGACCGGGGTGCCCTCGCCGGCCTTCTCCCGGGCCCGCTGGAAGATCAGCCGGATGTGCCGCTCGGTCTCGCCGACGTACTTGTTGAGCAGCTCGGGGCCCTTGATGTTGAGGAAGAAGCTGGTGTGCTTCTCCTCGCCCCGCCGCTCGGCGATCTTCTTCGCCAGCGAGTTGGCGACCGCCTTCGCGATCAGCGTCTTGCCGCAACCGGGCGGGCCGTAGAGCAGGATCCCCTTCGGCGGGCGCAGCTGGTGCTCCCGGAACAGGTCGGCGTGCAGGAACGGCAGTTCCACCGCGTCCCGGATCTGCTCGATCTGCGAGTGGAGGCCGCCGATGTCGGTGTAGCCGACGTCCGGCACCTCCTCCAGGACCAGTTCCTCGACCTCGCTCTTGGGGATCCGCTCGTACGCGTACGCCGACCGCGGTTCGATCATGAGCGAGTCGCCGGCCCGGATCGCGCTGCCGATCAGGGTCTCGGCCAGGTGCACGATCCGCTCCTCGTCGGAGTGCGAGACCACCAGCGCCCGGTCACCCGGGGCACCGTCGGGGCCCGCCAGCACCTCCTTGAGCATGACCACCTCGCCGACCCGCTCGTAGCCGAACGCGTCGACGATGTTGAGCGCGTCGTTGAGCAGGACCTCCTGGCCGCGCCGCAGCTCGCCCACGTCCAGCGAGGGGGAGACGGCCACGCGCAGCTTGCGCCCGCCGGTGAAGACGTCGACCGTGCCGTCGTCGTGCCGGGCCAGGAAGACGCCGTAGCCACTGGGGGGCTGGGCGAGACGGTCGATCTCCTCCTTGAGCGTCACGATCTGCGCGCGAGCTTCCTTCAGGGTGCTCACGAGCCGTTCGTTGTTCTCGGTCAGCCGCGCCAACTGCGCCTGGGTGGCTGCCAGCCGCTCTTCGAGCTGCCGGACGTGTCGGGGGCTTTCGGTCAACTTGCGCCGCACCAGAGCGAGTTCCTCTTGAAGGAACGCGACCTGCGTGGAGAGATCGTGGGCCTCCTTCTCCCACCGTGCGGCGCGCGAGTCCGCGTCGTCGCTGCGTGCCACGTCCCACCTCCCCGGGGGGCTCGAACGTTCTGAGCTAACACTAGCCGCTATGAGCCCGATTCGGTCCTCCGCAACGCGCCCGTCACCGAAGCTTGATCGCCAAGGGTGGGCCGGCGGGCGGGTACCGGCATTCGGGTACCGTCGGGGGGTGGGACGGGAGAACATGGGGGGTGCGCCGGTGGCCGAGGTCGCGACCGACCAACTGCAGGTCTGGGTGGACCAGGACCTGTGCACGGGCGACGGGCTGTGCGTCCAGTACGCGCCGGAGGTCTTCGAGTTCGACGTCGACGGCCTGGCGTACGTCAAGGGTCCCGACGGCGAGCTTCGGCTGACCCCGGGCACCCGGGTGGACGTGCCGGAGCACCTGCGCCTCGAGGTGATCGACTCGGCGAAGGAGTGCCCGGGCGAGTGCATCCACGTCGTGCGCGGCAGCGACGGCGTCGAGGTGGCCGGGCCGGACGCCGAGGCCGACTGACAGCCGGCGACCGCGGCGGCTCAGCCGACTGACAGCCGGCGACCGCGGCGGCTCGGCTACAGCAGCGGTCGGCCGACCACCGAGGCGACCAGCCGGGCGAACTCCTCCAGCCGGGCGATCTGCCCGGCCCCACCGTCGTCGAGGGTCTTGCCGAAACGCAACGCGTCGTGGCGCGGCCCACCGGCGGCCTCCTCGCTGGGCGGGGTCTCGTCCAGCGAGGTCAGCAGCAGGTAGACGTCGATGCTGTCGACCCGGATCTCGCCGTTCTCGTGACGGAACAACCGGCGGCGGCAGCCGACCTCGGTGACCGAGGAGACCGGCACCACCCGCAGCGACGAGGTCATCGAGCCCGCTGGCCCCTCCCCCGGCGGCACGTCCTCGCCGTGCCAGAGCACCAGGCGGCTGCCGTCACAGACGACGACCTCCTGCCACACCCCGTTGACCTCGTTGACGAAGCGTTCCAGGGTGAAGCCGAGCACCGACGCCCCGCGCAGCACCCCGCCGAGAGCCTCCAGAGCGACGTCCGGGTCCCGCAGGTAGGCCCGCGCCGCCGACTCCAGGTCGGTGTAGGGCGACCAGTCGGGGAAGACCGCCGGCAGGTCACCGCCGCCGAAACCGGGACGGCTCATGCCGTCACCTCACCGAGCCGACGATTCGCTCGCTGCGCTCACTCATGCCGCCACCTCCGCCGTCACGACCTGCCCGCCTCCTGCGTCGCGTCCGGCTGCGCCCCGTCGGCCTGCGCCGCCGCCTGCCGGGCCGCCTCCGCCTCACGCAGCGCCTGCCGGCGTTGCGCGTACGCCTCGGTGCCCTTGCTGGGCTTGCGACGTCGCGGCGGTGCGGTGACTCCGGGGGCGAGCTTACGCGCGGAGACCAGGAAAGCGGTGTGGGCGATCATCCGATGGTCGGGCCGGACCGCAAGCCCTTCGGCGTGCCAGTCCCGCACCAGCGACTCCCAGGCCCGCGGCTCGGTCCAGCCGCCGCGCTCACGCAGCGCCTCGACCAGCTCGGACAGCTGTGGGGTGGTGGCCACGTACCCGATGAACACGCCGCCGGGCAGCAGCGCGCGCTCGACCATGTCGAGGTTCTCCCACGGCGTCAGCATGTCCAGGATGATCCGGTCGAAACCGGTCTCCGCGCACTCGGCGACGTCCCCGACGTGCAGGTGCCAGGCCGGGTGCGGCCCGTTGAAGAACGCCTCGACGTTGCGCCGGGCGATCTGGGCGAAGTCGTCACGCAGCTCGTACGAGTGCAGCTCCCCGCCAGTGCCGACCGCGCGCAGCAGCGAGCAGCTCAACGCCCCGGAGCCGGCGCCGGCCTCCAGGACCTTCGCGCCGGGGAAGATGTCGCCCATGGCGACGATCTGCGCCGCGTCCTTGGGGTAGATCACCTGGGCGCCGCGGGGCATGGACAGCACGTAGTCCGACAGCAGCGGACGCAGCGCCAGGAAGGTGGTGCCGCCGCCGGCGGTGGTGACCACACTGCCGTCGGGCAGGCCGATCAGCGCGTCGTGCTGGAGGATGCCCCGGTGGGTGTGGAACGCCTTGCCCGGTTCCAGGGTGACCGTGTGCATCCGCCCCTTGGGGTCGGTCAGCTGCACCCGGTCGCCGGGCCGGAACGGCCCACGGTTCACGGCGGGCAGCTCCGGCTTCTCGGCGGGCGCGTCGGCGCCCGGGGCGGCCGGGGTGGAGTGGGTGACGGTCACGTATTCATCTTCCGGTGAGGTTCGAGCAGTTGAGCTAGATCCGCGATGTGCAGAATGCCGACGACATCTTCGCCTGCCGTCACCACGTACTGCGCGCCCGGGTGGGCCTGCACGGTCTCCAGCACCCGCTCCCCGTCGGTGGCCACCGGCATGGTCGGCAGGTCGGCGAGCGAGCGGGCCACCGCGTCGACGGCCAGCCAGGGCCGACGGGCCTCCGGCACGGCCGCCGCGGCGGCCGGGTCGACCACGGCCACCGGCCGGCCCGCGGAGTCGGTCACCAGCAGCGCGGCGAACCGCTCCGGCGCTGCGGCCCGGTGTTCCGGCTCCGTCTCCGGGCCCCCACGCGGCGCCGCCGCGGCCCGGCGCTGCGCCTCGGCCAGCGGGGTGCCGGTGGGCACGGCGAACACCGGCCGGGCCAGTCGGGCCAGGTCGACCAGCGGGAGCCGCCGGCTGATGCGGGACAGCCTGATCGCCTGCCCGGCGCCGTGCCAGAGGGTGAGCGCGACGAGCGCGGTCAGCGGCAGCGCCACCAGACTCAGCACGTCGGCCGCGTAGAGCAGCGCCACCAGCAGCGCGGTGCCGACCGCGACGACCCGGCCGGCCCAGCCGGCCACCTCGGTGGCCAGGTGCCGGTCCCGGGAGACCGCCCAAACCGCCGCCCGCAGCGCCCGACCGCCGTCCAGCGGCAACCCGGGCAGGATGTTGAACACCGCGACGATGACGTTGCTCGCCGCCAACTGGAAGGCGAGCTGGTCGGCGACGGTGCCGTCGGGCAGGGCCAGCGTCGCGGCCACCGCGGCCACGCCGAGCACCGCGGAGACCGCCGGCCCGGCCAGCGACACCAGCAGGTCCACCCGGGGCGACGGGGCGTCGCGGTCCATCTCGGTGTACCCGCCGAGCAGTTCCAGGGTGATCCCTCGCACACCGATGCCGAAGTGGCGGGCGGTGAGGGCGTGGCCGAGTTCGTGGGCCAGCACCGAGCCGAGCAGCGAGACGACGAACCCGGCGCCGACCAGGTAGCCGCCGAGCGGTGAGAGCTGCAGCCGCTGGCCGGCCAGTTCGCCGTACAAAACGGTGATCAGCAGGGCGAGCAGCAGGATCGAGGCGTTCAGGTACAGCGGCACCCCGAAGACCCGACCCACCCGCAAGCCGGAACGCCGGCCCGCCCGCGGTCGCCTCCTCTGCTCCATCGACTGCTCCATCGGCCTGATGCTACGCGGCGGGTGATCACCTACCGGTGCGGCGGCGGCCCGCCTGTCACACCGGTGCCCTAGTGTTCCGGGGCATGACGGCGGATCCGGTGATCACCCAGCAGGTTCCGACTCCGACGCAGCTGCCTGCGACGGTGCGGGCCTCGCTGTCACCGTCGCGGGCGGCGGATTTCAAGACCTGCCCGCTGCTCTACCGGTTCCGCAGCATCGACCGGCTGCCCGAGCGGCCCACCGTCGAGCAGGCCCGCGGCACGCTGGTGCACGCGGTGCTGGAGCGGCTGTTCGACCTGCCGCCGGGCGGCCGCACCCCGGACGCCGCCGGTGACCTCGTCGCCCCGCAGTGGGACCGCCTGGTCACCGAGCAGCCGGAGCTGACCGGGCTGTTCGAGGGGGACGGCCCGCTCACCGCAGCGGAGTTCCTGCGCTCGGCGGCGGCCCTGCTGGAGGGCTACTTCGCGGTGGAGGATCCGCGCCGGCTGGAGCCCGCCGAGCGGGAGAGTCTGATCTCCGCGGTGGTCGACGACGAGTTGCTGATCCGGGGCTACCTCGACCGGCTCGACGTCGCCCCGGACGGCGCGCTGCGGGTGGTGGATTACAAGACCGGCGGCGCGCCGCGCGAGGCGTTCGAGGCCCGGGCCCTGTTCCAGCTGAAGTTCTACGCGTTGGTGCTGTGGCGCACCCGGGGCGTGGTCCCCCGGGTGCTGCGCCTGCTCTACCTGCGCGACGCCGAGGTGTGCGACTACACCCCCGACGAGGAGGAGTTGACCCGGTTCGAGCGCACAGTGGTGGCGTTGTGGCGGGCGATCGAGCACGCCACCGCCGCGCGGGACTTCCGCCCCCGGCCGAGCCGGCTGTGCGACTGGTGCAACCACCAGGCACTGTGCCCCAGCAAGGGCGGCACCCCGCCGCCCTTCCCCGAGCAGCTGCCGACGCCGGATCCGCTGCGCGACGCCCGCACCCGTCCGGCGCCGCCGGGCGCCGACGAGTAGCTCTCCTCCCCAGGGAGGATGGCCACGTCACCGCGCAAGACGATCTTTCGCCGGCGAGGGCGGTTAGCGTCGTGGCGTGGGTACGGATCTGAGGGAGTGGCTGCGCCGGCGTCCGCTGGCCGGTGACACGCTGCTGGCCGCCGGGCTGGTCCTGGCGGAGGTCCTGTTGACCCTGCTGACCCCCCGGGAGTTCTGGCCCCGGCCGCTGCCGGCGGCGCTGGCCTGGGGCGTGCTGTGCGCGGCGCCGGTGACGCTGCGCCGGGTGGCGCCGTGGCCGGCGGTGCTGATCGCGCTGGCGACCCTGGCCCTGCCCCTCACGCTCGAGGTGGCGCCGACCACGCAGAGCCTCACCTTCGTGGTGCTCGCCTACACGATGGCCGCGTACCGCGCGGTGCGTCCGGCGGTGGTGGCGGCGGTGGTGCTGTGGCTGCCGGTGGCGGTGGTGGCCGCCATGATGCCACCCGAGGTCGTCCCGCAGATCAGCGCCGCCTACCTGGTGGCGAACAACCTCCTGGTGGGGATCGTGTCGTTCTCGGTGGGCCGGACGGTGCACGCCCGGCGGTCCAGCACGGCAGCGCTGCGGGAGCGGGCCCGGGTCGCCGAGGCCACCCAGCGGGCCCTGGCCGAGCAGGCGGTCGCCGACGAGCGGCGGCGTATCGCCCGGGAGCTGCACGACGTGGTGGCCCACCACGTCAGCGTGATGGGGGTGCTCGCCACCGGAGTACGCCGGGTGCTGCGCCGCGACCCGGACGCCGCCGACGAGGCGATCGGCACCATCGAGGAGACCAGCCGGGCGACCCTGCGGGAGCTGCGCCGGCTGCTGGACGTGCTGCGTACCGAGGCCGAGCCGGCGGCGGAGCTGGCACCGCAGCCGGGGATCGCCGGCATCGAGGCGCTGACCGAGCAGGTCCGGGAGGCCGGGCTGCCGGTGACGCTGACCGTGGCGGGCACCCCGGGGGCGTTGGAGGAGGGGGAGGCGCTGACCGTGTACCGGATCGTGCAGGAGGCGTTGACCAACGCGCTCAAGCACGCCGGCACGGCCACCGCGCAGGTACGGGTGAGCTTCGCCGGCGACGCCGTCGAGGTCGAGGTCACCGACACCGGCCGGGGGCCGGCGCCGGACACTCACCGGATCGGACACGGCCTGGTCGGGATGCGGGAGCGGGTCGGCCTCTACGGTGGTGTCCTGCGCACCGGGCCGCGTCCCGGCGGCGGCTACCGGGTGTACGCGCGGATCCCGGTCGAGCCACTGGTCGACGGCGGGAGCAGGCGGTGACGACGGCAGCGAACCTGGTGTGCGCCAGGGCGACGGCGCACCCGTGCGGAGCAGCGTGACAGCGAAGGTGGAGGACGACATGGCGGACCCGACGGCGCCGAACCGGCCGGTGCGCATCCTGCTCGCCGACGACCAGCCGCTGCTGCGTACCGGCTTCCGGATGGTGCTCGGCGCGGAGCCGGACCTGGACATCGTGGCCGAGGCCGGCGACGGGGTGGAGGCGGTGGAGCTGTCCCGGCGGCTGCTGCCCGACGTGGTGCTGATGGACATCCGGATGCCGCGGATGGACGGGGTGACCGCCACCCGGGCCATCGTCGACGCCCGGCTGCCGGTGCGGGTGCTCATCCTGACCACCTTCGACCTCGACGAGTACGTGGTGGGTGCGCTGCGGGCCGGGGCGAGCGGATTCCTGGCCAAGGACGTACCGGCCGAGGACCTGGTCACCGCGATCCACACGGTGGCGGGCGGTGACGCGGTGGTGGCGCCGCGGATCCTGCGGCGGCTGCTGGACCGCTTCGCCGACGCGCTGCCCGACCCGGCGGCGTCGCCGCCGAAGGCTCTCAGCGCACTCACCGACCGCGAACGGGAGGTGCTCGTGCAGGTCGCCCGGGGGCTGTCCAACGCGGAGATCGCCCGAGCGCTGTCGGTCAGCGAGACCACCATCAAGACCCACGTCGGGCACGTGCTGACCAAGCTCGGGCTGCGCGACCGGGTGCAGGCGGTGGTGCTGGCGTACGAGTCGGGTCTGGTCCGACCCGGCGCGTAACGCGCCCGTTGCATTCGTCACCTACCGTGACGATCAGCGGCGTAAAGTGGTTGACCCTCACGTGGCGGCAACGCTCACGATGATCGTGCACCAGCCCGGCGACGTGGCCGGCCGGTGCGGAGTCGGGGACAACCCTGACTCCGCGTGGGGGGTACCCGCACCCGGAAATCCGCCTCGGCTCCGCCCGGAGTCGGACGGATCCGCGCCGGGCAGCACAGATGATGGAACTCGTGCCGGACCAGCGGGGGCGGCGCGATTTGACAGCGACGGAGAGGGTTAGACGTGACCGCTACGACAGGCCAGCCGGCCCCGGCCGCAGCCCGGGCGAGCGACGTGTGGAAGGTATACGGCAGCGGTGAGGCGCAGGTCATCGCGCTGCGGGGGGTCAGTGCCGAGTTCGAGCGCGGCCGGTTCACGGCGATCATGGGCCCGTCCGGGTCCGGCAAGTCGACGCTGATGCACTGCCTGGCCGGGCTGGACACGGTGACCCGGGGGACGGTGCACGTCGGTGACACCACGGTCACCGGTCTCGGCGACGCCGGGCTGACGAAGCTGCGGCGGGACAAGGTCGGCTTCATCTTCCAGCAGTTCAACCTGCTGCCCACCCTGACGGCCAAGGAGAACATCCTGCTGCCGCTGTCGATCGCCGGACGCAAGGCGGACCCGGCCTGGTACGACGTCGTGATCGACACGGTCGGGCTGCGGGACCGGCTGGACCACCGGCCGGCGCAGCTGTCCGGCGGCCAGCAGCAGCGGGTGGCGTGCGCCCGGGCGCTGGTGGCCCGCCCCGAGGTGATCTTCGCCGACGAGCCGACCGGCAACCTGGACTCGCGCTCCGGCGCGGAGGTGCTCAACTTCCTGCGCAACTCGGTACGCGAGCACGGCCAGACCATCGTCATGGTCACCCACGACCCGACGGCGGCGGCATACGCCGACCGGGTGGTCTTCCTCGCCGACGGGCAGATCGTCTCGGAGCTGATCGAGCCGACCGCCGACACGGTGCTGGACACGATGAAGAAGCTGGACACTCCCGCCGAGGTGGCCGGCTGATGTTCCGGGCGACTCTGAAGAGCCTGCTGGCCCGCAAGGTCCGGCTGGTGCTGTCCGGCCTGGCGGTGGTGCTCGGCGTCATGTTCGTCTCCGGCGCCTTCGTGCTCACCGACACCCTGGGCCGTTCCTTCGACCAGATCTTCGCCGACGCGTACGCCGAGGTCGACGTCAACGTGGCCGCCAAGCCGAAGCTCGCGGTCAACGAGTTCGAGGGCGAGCAGATCCAGACGCCCTTCCCGGCGGCCACCATCGAGACCGTGCGGTCGGTACCCGGGGTGGCCGAGGCCACCGGCACGGTGGTCGCCGACGGGGCCCGAATGATCGGCAGCAACGGCAAAGTGATCACCTCGTTCGGGCCGCCGCAGTTGGGCGGCAACTGGGTCGGCGAGAGCGACCTGGTGCAGCTGCGCGAGGGCCGGGAGCCACGCGCCGACGACGAGATCGTGATCAACAAGGCGTTGGCCAACGCGGGCAAGGTCGCCGTCGGCGACCGGGTGGGCGTGCTGACCCTGGCGCCGAAGGAAGAGTTCACCATCGTCGGTGTCTTCGGTTACAGCGGTGACCGGGACTCCCTCGGCGGCGTCAACGAGGTCATGTTCACCACCCCGGCCGCCCAGCGGCTGATGCTCGGTGAGCCGGACGTCTTCAACAACATCGTGATCAAGTCGGCGTCGGGGGTCTCCGACGACTCGCTGCGCGACTCGGTGGCCGCCGCATTGGGCGACGACTACGTGGTCAAGACCGGTGAACAGCTCTCCGCCGACGCCGCCGCCGGACTGAAGGAAGGACTGACCTTCTTCAACCGGATCCTGCTCGGCTTCGCCGCGGTGGCGCTGCTGGTCGGCACGTTCCTGATCCTGAACACCTTCTCGATCATCGTGGCGCAGCGCACCCGGGAACTGGCGTTGCTGCGGGCCGTCGGTGCCAGCGGCAAGCAGATCATCGGCTCGGTGGTGCTGGAGGCCATCGCCATCGGTCTGGTCGCCTCGGTGCTCGGCCTGGCCGCCGGCTTCGGTGTCGGCGCGCTGCTGGCGTACGCATTCAGCAACGTCGCCGGTGGGCTGACCCTGGCCACGCTGGGCATGCCCGCGGCGGCGGTGATCGGCGCGTTCGCGGTCGGCCTGGTGATCACCGTGCTGGCGGCGCTGCTGCCGGCGCTGCGCGCCGCGCGGATCCCCCCGATCGCGGCGATGCAGGATGTCGCCACCCCGGACCGGCCGCTGACCAAGGTGACCGTGGCCGGGGCGGTGGTGACCGCCCTCGGCGCCACCCTGCTCTTCCTCGGGCTGGGCGGCCACGCGGGCGGCAACACCCTGGCCACCATCCTCGGCGGCGTGCTGTTCGCCTTCATCGGCGTGGCCCTGCTCACGCCGCTGATCAGCCGGCCGGTGGTGGCCGCGCTCGGCGCGGTCTTCTCCGGCTGGACTCCGGGCAAGCTGGGCCGGCTCAACTCCGGGCGCAACCCGCGCCGGACGGCCATCACCGCCGCCGCGCTGATGGTCGGCATCGCCCTGGTCACCGGCATCACGGTGATCCTCGACTCGGCCAAGAGCAGCATCAGCGGCCTCGCCCAGGACACCATCAAGGCCGAGCTGGTGATCGCCGGGGCGCAGAGCGGCCCCCGCCCGCCCAGCTTCGACCCGGCGGTGCTGGCCGAGGCGAAGGCGATTCCCGGGGTGCGAATCGCCGACGGCCTCTACGGCGACATGGCCGAGATCGGCGGCGAGCAGACCTGGGTGGGAGCCCTGACGGAACCGTCGGCGCTGCGGCAGGTCTACGGGGTGACGGCCACCGCCGGTGACATCGACCGGCTGGCGCCGGACCAGATGCTGGTCAGCTCGGACGCGGCGGAGTCGCGCGGCCTGTCGGTCGGCTCGACGCTGGCGGTGCAGTTGGCACGCGGTGCGGAGCGGACGTACACGATCAGCGGCGTCTTCCAGAGCACGCCACTGTTCGGCACGCAGGCGGTGCTGCCGACCGAGGCGGCCCGCGACTTCAGCATCCAGCAACCGATCCAGGGCTTCATCCAGCTCGAACCCGGCACCCGGGTGGCGGACGTGCAGCCGCGCGTCGAGGCGCTGCTCGCGAACAGCCCGGAGGTCTCGGTGATCGACCTCGACGGGTTCATCGACCAGCAGGCCAGCCAACTCGACGGGCTGCTCCAGATGATCCAGATCCTGCTGGCGCTGGCCATCGTGATCGCCGTACTCGGCATCGTCAACACCTTGGCCCTGTCGGTGCTGGAGCGGACCCGCGAGCTGGGCCTGCTGCGCGCCATCGGCCTGCGCCGGTCGCAGACCATGGGCATGATCACCGTAGAGGCGGTGGTGATCTCGGTGTTCGGCGCGCTGCTCGGCGTGGCCGTCGGCGCCGGCCTCGGCGCCGCGGTGGTGGAGGCGCTCCGCGACGAGGGGATCACCAAGCTGGTCCTGCCCTGGGGCCAGATGGGCGTCTTCCTCGGCCTGGCCGCGATCATCGGTGTGGTCGCCGCGGTCCTGCCCTCGATCCGGGCCGCCCGGATCAACGTCCTGGGCGCCATCGCCCACGACTGAGATGCAAGGAAGGGCCCCCTGTTAACGCCTGGCGTTGTACAGGGGGCCCTTCTTAACGCGCGGAGCGGGTGAGCAGCGCGGCGAGCAGTTCCAGGTCCGCCGCGAGCAGGCTCTCCAGCTGGTGCACGCCGTCGCGGGGCGTCAGCGGCACCTCCGCCGGCACGGCCAGCACCGCCGCCCCGGCGGCGACCGCGCTGGCCACCCCGGTCGCCGAGTCCTCGATCGCCACGCAACGGGCGATCGGCACGCCGAGCAGCCGCGCGGCCGTCAGGTAGGGCTCCGGGTGCGGCTTGGTCGAGTCGACCTCGTCGCCGCAGACCACCACGTCGAAGCTGTCCCGGCCGAGGGTGTCCAGGGCGATCTCGACGAGGGCCCGGCCACTCGAAGTGACCAGGGCGGTCGGGATCCGCGCCGCGCGGACCGCCGCCAGCAACGCCAGCGCCCCCGGCCGCCACTGCAGGCCGGTGCGGAACAACTCCAGGATCCGGGCGTTGATCCACGCCGCGCTGGCCGCCGGGTCCCGGTGCGGCTGGCCCAGGTCGTCGTGCAGGATGCGCATCGAGTCGGCCATGCCGGTGCCGACGATGGCGCGACGGGCCGCGACGGAGAGGGTGCCGCCGTACGTCTGCGCGAGTTCCTGCAACGCGACGTCCCACAGCCGCTCGCTGTCGACCAGGGTGCCGTCCATGTCGAAGAGCACGGCGGCGGGGTGGCGGCTGGTCACCGGATCCTCCTCTGGTGCGGGTACCCGGTGGATCCTGTCAGCCCGCCGCCGCGGCGCGCCCGAGACAGTGACCTTTCTCAACCCAGATCGCAGACGGACAGCGACCGTTCGTACCCGCGGAAGAACGCCTCGGCCCGCTGCTCCGGGGTGCCGTGCGACCCCTCGGCGAACCACGGCTGGCCCGGGTCGTCGCCGACGGCCAGCAGTCCCTCGTTGAACTCGTCGAGGTCACCGTCTTCGAGGGTGAGCCGGCCGGCGCGCACAGAGTCACCGAGGTACGCCCCGGCCATGCAGTCGGCCTGCAACTCCTGCTGGATGGTGAAGTCGTAGCGGATTCCCAGCCGGGTCTGGATGCCGTGCGCGTACTCGTGGCCGAGCAGGTAGAACACGAACGCGTCGCCGATCTGCCGGAACGCGCCGAAGGACCAGTTGATGTCGTACGCGATGAAGTCACTGACCGTGCAGTAGACCGCGTTGTTGCGGGGCACCTCCTGCCCGCCGCAGGAGACCTCACCGTCGCGCTGGTACGGGATGATCCTCCGGATCGGCCGGAACGACTGCCCCGAGGCCTGGAACTGCTCGGCCCAGTACTGCTCGGCGACGTGCTGGGCGGCGGCCAGGTCCTGCTCGAACTCCTCGACCGTGTCGGTGCCGTCGGCCCGGGTCACCTCGGCGCTCGGCGACGCCGGCTCCCGTGGCCCGGTCGGCTGCTCCGGCTCGCCCACCGGTTCCACCATGCACGCGGCCGCCGCCACCAACGCCACCGCCAGGCCGGCGAGCCTTCCCCGGCGCTGCCCTCGCCCACCTTCCGCCACCGCATCCCTCCCACCTCGGTGATGCCGGTTCCAGTACCCCGACGGTACGACCGGCACGCCCGTCGCCGTCTGTTACGCCTGCCCTGCCCATCCGGTTCAGTCGGCGCGCCTCAGATCACCAACCGGGGGGCACCGCACTCTTGGTCAGGGACTGGCGGCGAGGAAGACGAAGGCGGCGAGCAGGACGAGGTGTACGCCGCCCTGCAACAGGGTGGCCCGGCCCGGCACCACGGTCAGCACGCCGGTGATGACGGTCAGCGCGAGCAGGGTGACCTGGGTGCCGCCGAGGCCGAGCAGCAGCGGCCCCTCCAGCCAGATGGAGGCGATCGCGATGGCCGGGATGGTGAGGCCGATGCTGGCCATGGCGGAGCCGAGGGAGAGGTTGAGGCTGATCTGCACCCGGTCGCGACGGGCGGCGCGAGCCGCGGCGAGGGTTTCGGGCAGGAGGACGAGCAGGGCGATGATGACGCCGACGAACGCCGGGGGCAGGTTCACCGCGGCCACGCCGGATTCGATGGCCGGGGAGACCGACTTGGCGTCGCCGACGACGGCGACGAGGGCCACGAGGAGCAGACCGAGGCTGATCAGCGCGCGTCGGGTGGTGGGTGGGTCCGCGTGCACCTCTTCCGGGAGGATCTCGCCCTTGCGGTTGACGGGGAGGAAGTAGTCGCGGTGGCGTCCGGTCTGGACCATGACGAACAGGAGGTACAGGGCCAGTGAGACGACCGCGGCGAAGGTGAGCTGGGCGGGGCTGAACTCCGGGCCGGCCCGGCCGATGGTGAAGGTCGGCACGACCAGGCTCAGGGTGGCGAGGGTGGCCACGGTGGCCAGGGCGCCGCCGGTGCCTTCGGGGTTGAACACGGCCAGGCGTCGGCGTAGCGCGCCGATCAGCAGGGACAGGCCGAGGATGCCGTTGCAGGTGATCATCACGGCGGCGAAGACGGTGTCCCGGGCCAGTGACTGGGTTTTCGGCCCGCCGCTGATCATCAGGGTGACGATCAGGGCGACCTCGATGACGGTGACCGCGACCGCGAGGACGAGTGATCCGTACGGCTCGCCGACCTTGTGGGCCACGACCTCGGCGTGGTGGACGGCGGCGAGCACCGCCCCGGCCAGGAACAGGCCGACCACGATCACCATGACGCCGCTGAGTTTCCGGTTCCAGGTCAGCGCCAACACCACGAGCGCCGCGATCGGCACGGAGACAGTCCAGGTGGTCATGGTCCGGCGCAACGCGAGCATGGCCTCATCCTGCCAGCAGACATGATCATGAGCGGCGATCCCGCCCAGGAGTCCCCCATCGGCGCTGCCCGCTCGCCGGCATCGGCACGGCCCGGTGGGCCTGCGAGAAGCGGAGTCACTCACCTACGATCTGCCGGTGATGGCGACCCACAGGGAAGAACAAGCCGCCGGTACGGCAGCCGTCGCCGATTCCTCCGGCACCCTCCGCCACGAAGCCCCGGAAATCGTCCGGCGACGCCTGTCACCGTTCGAGGCGAGCGGCAGCGTCTACTCCTGGTTGGCCACCATGCTGGTCGTCGCCATCGCCGGCGTGTTGCGGCTGGTCAATCTGGGCAGTCCACCCGGCAAGATCTTCGACGAGCGTTACTACGCCACCGAGGCGCACCATCTATTGCAGCGCGGCTTCGAGTGGGACGAGAAGAACAACACCGCCGCGTACGTCGTCCACCCGCCGCTGGGCAAGTGGATGATCGGGCTCGGCGAGCTGGTCTTCGGCTACCACGAGATCGGCTGGCGCGTCTCCGCCGCGGTCGTCGGCACCCTGTCGGTGCTGATCCTGGTACGCGTGGCGCGGCGGATGTTCCGGTCCACCGTGTTGGGCTGCGCGGCGGGGCTGCTGATGGCGCTGGACGGCATGCACCTGGTGATGTCCCGGGTAGCGCTGCTCGACATCTTCCTGATGTTCTTCATCCTCGCCGCGTTCGGCACCCTGCTGCTCGACCGCGACGACCGCCGGCGACGCTGGCTACGGGCGCTCGAAGCCGGCCTCGACCCCACCGCGCCGGGACCGGCCGGCCGCCCGCCGTTCGCGGTGCCCTGGTGGCGTCTGGCCACCTTCGTGCTGCTCGGCTGTGCGTGCGCGGTCAAATGGAGCGGCGTCTGGTACGTGCTCGTCCTCACGGTGCTGATGCTCTACTGGGAGATCCAGGCACGCCGCTCCGCAGGCGTACCGCGACCATGGCGGGCCGGTCTGGTCGGTGACATCGGCTGGCTGGCCCTCGGCGGCGCGCTCCTCCTCGTGGTCTACCTGGCGAGCTGGTCGGGGTGGCTGCTCACCGACGGCGGATACCTGCGGCACTGGCTGCGCGACACCGGCCACGACGAACTGCCGGTGGTGGGCGCGCTGCAAAACCTCTGGCACTACCACGTGGAGGCGTTGCGGTTCCACACCACGCTGGCAAAAGGGCATCCGTACCAGTCCTGGCCGTGGCAGTGGCTGCTGCTCGGCCGGCCGGTCGCCTTCGACTGGTGGTGCGACGGAACCTGCGGCGGATCAACCGCCGTCCGAGAGGTGCTGCTGCTGGGGACGCCCGTACTGTGGTGGTCCTTCATCCCGGCGCTGGCCGCGTTGACCTGGTTCGGGATCGCGAGGCGGGACTGGCGGGCCGTCCCCATCTGGGCCGGCGTACTCGCCGGTCTGCTGCCCTGGTTCTACTTCGCCGCCGCCGACCAGCGGACGATGTTCTACTTCTACGCCCTTCCCGCGGAGCCGTTCCTGGTCCTCGCCGTCGTCTACGTCCTCGGCGCGATCATGGCCTCGGCTCGTCCGTTCCCGTCAACCACCACCGGCAGCACACTGTCCGATCACGACCGACGCCTGATCGGCGCCGTCGTCGCCGGGGCGTACGTGCTGCTGGTCGCCGCTTGCTTCGCGTACTTCTATCCGCTCTACGTCGGCAAGGCCCTGCCGTACACCGAATGGGCCGCCCGGATGTGGTTGGGCAGCCGCTGGATCTGAGTCCGGATCTCGCCTCACTGCCCGGTTACTCTTGGCGTTTGAGCTGGCCGAACGGTCTGCGGAACCGCGCCGGCCAGGCCAACGTCCGACCCACCATGAGAAGACGAGGAATCGCGGCGCTGGCCGTCACACTGCTTCTGGCCGGCTGCGCGGCCCAGCCGACGCCTGCGGCTGGACCTCCGCCCCCGCCGTCCGAACCCTCGGTGGAGCCGGGCACGCGAGACTGCGGCACGTTCATCCTCGGCCAGGGCCAGGGGGTGCCGGTCGATGTAATGCAGTGCCTCATCCAGGCCGCCGGGGCCCGGCAGTCGGCCCGACTGGTCGTCACAAATCCCACGGTGGAAGGCGATCCCATCACCACCAGCTATGCGGTCGCGGGCGACGGGCGCGTGGAGGTCACCACCGACGCCCGGGCTGACCGGCTCGGCTCCGGAAAAGTGGAACGCCAGACCTGCACCGAGCCGGCCGTACAGGACGACCGCTGGCTAGGCTTCGCCACCTGCTCCAGCCCGAAGCTGGTCTGAGGCACCCGCCACCCTGCAACCGCCGCAACGGCCGGACGCGCAGTTCAGGTCAGGGCACCCGGTCGCCGACGCCAAGGCCGGACGACACGACGACGGTGGGGCAACGGCCGATGAAGGTTCGCAGGTCGGTCAATGCTTGTTGTGCGCCGTCATTGGTGTAGGTCCTGAGGACCTCGCTTCCCACCCAGAGCCAATCGGGATCCGCGTCATAGCTGAGGGTGGCGGCGGCCATCGCTGTCGGAGTTCCGGTTAGCCGCGCGGCCGACAGCAGCGGGATCATGCTGTCCGAACAGGATAGGTCGACACCTAAGGGTTGATCCCCAGCATCCCGCGGCATGACTGTCGCGATCTCCACAGTGAATCCGGGCGGCACTGAGTCCGTGGACAGCAAGCGTGCGGACAGCGTCGCGGAGTAGCCGGATCCGCCGGTCGCCGGAACTGCTGGGGAAGCTGGCGTCGTAGCTGGGGCCGAGCCCGTCGCCTGCGCCGTGGAGGGGATCGTCTCGCCGACTGACCGATCCGTTGGATGAGCCGTTGAAGAACCGCACCCGGTCACCAGGCAGACGGCCACCACCGCGACTAACCTACGCAGCACCATCCTGAGCACCGGGCAGACGCCACCTCTCGCGCGAGACGCGTCAGGCTACCAGCGCGTGGTACTTAGCCGTCGTCCGTGGGTGTCGGTCATCGGCCGGCACGGTCGTCCCCCAGTTGGTCACCCAGCCCGGGTGTCAGACGGTGAAGCGGAATGGGTTGTCGGCCTGACCTACGCCGCCTGGCCAGCCACCCACGTCAGGAGTTGACCGCTGTTGTTTGGGAAGTGTCGATGTCCGGCGGTAGCCTCCAGCCCGTGGGACGGCTAGTGGACCGGCGCCGGGACATCGCCGGTTGGTTGGTGACGCCGCTGTTCACCCTGGTGGCGGCTCCAGTGTTGGCCTGCATCGCTGGGGTGTTGGCAAGCCTCGGTAACAACGCCACTCGCACGCCGGCTCTGTGCGCGAAGGCCGTGGCCGACAACATGTGCGAGGAGACCACCCTCGGGGTGATCGGCGGGCATGTGGTGATCTCAGGCGCCATCTGGTTGCTGCTCTGGGTTATCCCGTGGTGGCGAGGTCTTCGCACGCTGCGCGTTCTGCTCGCCGTCGTTGCGACCGTTGTCCTTGTACTTCTGCCGGTGCGGATGGCCGCCTAGACCTTTGCCGGGCACGACTTCGCGGCACCGCGCTGGCGGAACGACTCCGGGTGGGCGGCGGTTGCGGCGGTTCTCGGGGCGGGGCTGCGCTACGAGGGTTTCGAGATGTGCGGGTGTTCGCGGGAACCGATCCCTACGACCTTGATTGACACGGCGAGGCATGGACCTGCGGCCAAGCGGTCACTCTCCCCGCCGCCAGTCCCCGTCAATCTCCCGCCGCTACCTGTCGACCTGGCACGGATCTGGCACGCCCTGCGGCTGCCTGGGCCCGCGCCACACGGCGCTCCATCCGCCATCGAACGAGACCGTAAGCCAGGAAGGGAAACGCGCCGAGCAAGAGGCCGCTGGCGACGACGACAAGCCAACCCATGACCCTGTCCCAGGCCGCCTGTTGAGCGACAACATCCTCCCAAGGAGGTTGCGGTTGCAGGACGACAGGAACGCAGCACCCAACCACGGTCGCCGCGATCACCATGAAGCCACCAGTGATCAGGGTGGGACGGCTCCGAGACATTGTGGGCAACAGTACAGGTCAGAGCACTTGCCCCGACTATTTGGCGTTGAAGTAGCTGGCCTCGGGGTGGTGGACGACGATGGCGTCGGTGGCCTGCTCGGGCATGAGCTGGAACTCCTCGGACAGCTGCACGCCGATCCGCTCGGCGCCGAGCAACTCCACGATCTTCGCCCGGTCCTCCAGGTCGGGGCAGGCCGGGTAGCCGAACGCGTACCGGCAGCCCCGGTAGTCGGTGCGCAGCAGGCCGGCCAGGTCGGCCGGGTCGTCGTCGGCGACGGTACGCCCGTCGGGCAGGGTCAGCTCAGCCCGGACCCGCTGGTGCCAGTATTCGGCGAGCGCCTCGGTCAGCTGCACGGACAGGCCGTGCACCTCCAGGTAGTCGCGGTACTCGTTGCGGGCGAACAGCTTGGCCGCGTACTCGCTGACCGGCTGGCCGACGGTGACCAGCTGCAACGCGACCACGTCGAGTTCCTCGCCGCGCGGCCGGAAGAAGTCGGCCAGGCACAGCCGCCGCTCCTGCCGCTGCCGGGGGAAGGAGAACCGGGCCCGCTCGGCGTGGCCGTTCTCGTCCAGCACCACCAGGTCGTTGCCCTCGGAGTAGGCCGGGAAGTAGCCGTACACCACGGCAGCCTCCAGCACCTGGTCGGCGATCAACCGGTCCAGCCAGTAGCGCAGCCGGGGCCGGCCCTCGGTCTCCACCAGTTCCTCGTACGACGGGCCCTTGCCGCCGCGCGCACCGCGCAGCCCCCACTGGCCCATGAAGGTGGCCCGCTCGTCCAGCAGCGCCGCGTAGTCGGCCAGCGGCACACCCTTGACCACCCGGGTGCCGTGGAACGGCGCGGCCGGCACCAGCACGTCGGTGGCCACGTCGGAGCGCACCGAGGCGTCGTCCAGCTCCGGGAGGGACTCGGCGACCACCGCGCGCTGCCGTTCGCGGCGAGCCCGCCGGGCCGCCAGGGCCGCCTCCCGCTCGGCGTCGATCACCGGCGCACCACCGCGCTTGGCGGTCATCACCCGGTCCATCAGGGACAGCCCCTCGAAGGCGTCCCGGGCGTAGTGCACCTGCCCGGGGAACATCGACCGCAGGTCGTCCTCGACGTACGCCCGGGTCAGCGCCGCGCCGCCGAGCAGGACCGGCCAGCGCTCCGCGACCCCGCGCGAAGCCATCTCGGCGAGGTTCTCCTTCATGATGACCGTGCTCTTGACCAGCAGGCCGGACATGCCGATGGCGTCGGCGCGGTGCTGCTCGGCGGCGTCCAGGATGGCGGAGATCGGCTGCTTGATGCCGATGTTCACCACCTCGTAGCCGTTGTTGGACAGGATGATGTCGACCAGGTTCTTGCCGATGTCGTGCACGTCGCCCTTGACCGTGGCGAGCACGATGCGGCCCTTGCCGCCGTCGTCGGCCTTCTCCATGTGCGGTTCGAGGTGCGCCACCGCGGTCTTCATCACCTCGGCGGACTGGAGCACGAACGGCAGCTGCATCTGCCCGGAGCCGAACAGCTCACCGACGACCTTCATCCCGTCCAGCAGGATGTCGTTGATGATGACCAGCGGTGCCGTGCCGGCGGCCATCGCCGTGTCGAGGTCGGCCTCCAGGCCGTTGCGCTCGCCGTCGATGATCCGCCGCTTGAGCCGCTCGTTGAGCGGCAGCGCGGCCAGTTCCTCGGCGCGGGTGGCCCGCGCGGAGGCCGCGTCGACGCCCTCGAAGATCTCGATGAACCGCTGCACCGGGTCGTAGCCCTCGCGGCGGCGGTCGTAGACCAGGTCGAGGGCGATCTCACGCTGCTCGTCGGGGATCTTCGACATCGGCAGGATCTTGCTGGCGTGCACGATCGCCGAGGTGAGCCCGGCCTGCACGCACTCGTGCAGGAAGACCGAGTTGAGCACCTGCCGGGCCGCCGGGTTGAGCCCGAAGGAGACGTTCGAGATGCCCAGAGTGAAGTTCACCCCCGGCCAGCGGCGGGCGATCTCGCGGATCGCCTCGATGGTCTCGATGCCGTCGCGGCGGGTCTCCTCCTGGCCGGTGGCGATCGGGAAGGTCAGCGCGTCGATGAGGATGTCGGAGCGGTGCATCCCCCACTGGCCGGTGAGGTCTTCGATCAGCCGCTCGGCGACGCGTACCTTCCATTCCGCCGTACGCGCCTGGCCCTCCTCGTCGATGAGCAGCGCGACCACGGCGGCGCCGTGCTCGGCGACCACCGGCATCACC
Source organism: Micromonospora sp. NPDC051296 (assembly GCF_040682255.1). NCBI lineage: Bacteria > Bacillati > Actinomycetota > Actinomycetes > Micromonosporales > Micromonosporaceae > Micromonospora > Micromonospora sp. NPDC051296. The sequence goes on from NZ_JBFBAO010000015.1 coordinate 32,804, forward strand.
CGCGCGTACCGGGACTCGGGGCCGTCGCCGTCCTCGAAGTTCACCGAGTTGACCACGCACCGGCCGCCGAGCATCTCCAGCCCGGCCTCGATGACCGCGGGCTCGGTCGAGTCGAGCATGATCGGCAGGGTGGAGGCGGTGGCGAACCGACCGGCCAGCTCGCGCATGTCGGTGGTGCCATCCCGGCCGACGTAGTCGACGCAGAGGTCCAGCAGGTGCGAGCCGTCGCGGGCCTGCCCGCGGGCGATCTCCACGCAGGACTGCCAGTCGGCGGCGAGCATCGCCTCCCGGAACGCCTTGGAGCCGTTGGCGTTGGTCCGCTCCCCCACCATCAGCACGCTGGCGTCCTGGGCGAACGGCACGTGGTGGTAGATCGAGGAGACACCCGGGTCGGTACGGGGCGCACGGGTCACCGGCCGGACGTCGCGCAGCCGCTCGGCGAGCACCCGGATGTGCTCGGGAGTGGTGCCGCAACAGCCGCCGACCAGCGCGACACCGTAGTCGAGGACGAACCGTTCCAGGGCGTCGGCCAGCTCCACCGGGCTCAGCGGGAAGTACGCCCCGTCCGGGGTGAGCACGGGCAGCCCGGCGTTGGGCATCACCGACACCGGGATACGGGAGTGCTGGGACAGGTAGCGCAGGTGCTCGCCCATCTCGGCCGGGCCGGTCGAACAGTTGAGGCCGATCAGATCGACGCCCAGCGGCTCGATCGCGGTCAGCGCCGCACCGATCTCGCTGCCCAGCAGCATCGTGCCGGTGGTCTCGACCGCCACGTGGACGATGATCGGCACCTGGCGGCCCGCCTCGGCCATCGCCCGCTGCGACCCGACCACCGCGGCCTTGACCTGGAGCAGATCCTGGCAGGTCTCGATGATCAGCGCGTCCACCCCGCCGGCGATCAGGCCGCCGGCGTTGCGCTGGGACGCGTCCCGCAGACTGGCGTAGTCGGCGTGGCCGAGGGTCGGCAGCTTCGTGCCGGGGCCGATCGAGCCGAGCACCCAGCGGGGCCGCTCCGGCGTCTCGTACGCGTCGGCGGCCTCGCGGGCCAGCCGCGCCCCCACCTCGGACAGTTCCCAGATCCGGTCGGCGATGCCGTACTCGGCGAGGTTCGGCAGGTTGGCGCCGAAGGTGTTCGTCTCCACGCAGTCGGCGCCGGCGGCGAGGTACGCCTCGTGCACCCCACGTACGACGTCCGGGCGGGTGACGTTGAGAATCTCGTTGCACCCCTCCAGACCGTCGAAGTCGTCGATGGTCAGGTCCGCGGCCTGCAGCATCGTCCCCATCGCCCCGTCGGTGACGAGGATCCGGTCTGCCAGCGCATCGAGCAACGAAGTCCGCACGGTCTCAGGTTAGTGCGGTGCGGTGGTCCCGCATCCCCGCGCGCCGCCCCTTCCCACATTGTGTCGCCGGGATCACGCTGACCGCTTTCACCAGTTATGCCGGTTGTCTGGTGTTGCCGCACGTCGGTGGTCGGCCGGGAAGCCGTCACCGGCACCCGCCCGAACCGGCGCGGCCGACGGGCCCTGTCCGGGCGCGGCACGTAGGCTGGCTGATGTGAGGGACTACAGCGACACCACCATGCACGGCGGGCGGACGACCGGGGCCGACCCCGGGGTCGCCGGTGACGAGCAGGGTGAGGTGACGGCGTGACCGAGTTCGACGGGCTGCCGGTGCTGCGGTCCCCGGTCGCCATCGCCGCCTTCGAGGGCTGGAACGACGCCGCCGACGCCTCGACCGCCGCCGTCGAGCACCTGGAACAGGTGTGGCAGGCCCGGCCGATCACCGAGCTGGACCCGGAGGACTTCTACGACTTCCAGGTCAGCCGGCCCACCATCGCCATGTCCGACGGCGCCACCCGACGGGTCGAGTGGCCGACCACCCGGTTCACCGTGGCCAGCCCGGCCGGCACCGACCGGGACGTGGTGCTGATCCGCGGCATCGAGCCGAGCATGCGCTGGCGCACCTTCTGCGAACAGGTGCTGGAGATCTGCCACAGCCTGGAGGTCGAGCGGGTGGTGCTGCTCGGCGCACTGCTGGCCGACGTGCCGTACACCCGGCCGCTGCCGATCAGCGGCAGCGCCTCGGACGCCGACGCGGCCAAGCGCTACCAGCTCACCCCCACCCGCTACGACGGGCCGACCGGCATCGTCGGCGTACTGCACGACGCCTGCACCCGCGCCGAGGTCGACGCCGTCTCGTTCTGGGTGCACGTACCGCACTACGCCAACAACCCGCCCTGCCCGAAGGCGACCCTCGCCCTGCTGCACCGGGTCGAGGAGGTGCTCGACCTGCCGGTGCCGATGGCCGACCTGGCCGAGGAGGCGGCCGAGTGGGAGCAGCGGGTACGCAGCGCCGCCGAGCAGGACGCCGAACTCGGCGAGTACGTTCGGGAGTTGGAGGAGCGCGTCGGCGACGCGGGCATCACCCCGTTGACCGGGGACGAGATCGCCCAGGAGTTCGAGAAGTACCTGCGCCGCCGCGGCGGCTCCGCCGGCCCCACCGCCGGTTCCTGGTAACCCCACCCCCGCTCCTTCCGAGGCCCCGGGCGCGTAGCCGCCCCGGGCCTCGGCCGTCTCCCGGGCCGCTGCATGCTGGGGCGGCCGGTGGCCGGCGACGGCCGGTCGCGCGCATGGCAGCGCTGCCCGGGTCGACGCGGGTGCGCCTCCCCGCGCCGATGCGAGCGGGGTTCGGCGCGTGTCGGGGTGGCGCGGATCACCCCGCCTACGGCATCCTAGGAACCTAGCTGATGGGAGGGTGGTATGCAGATCAATCCGGGCGCGGCAGAGTTTCCGCACCGGCAGATCGCCACGCAGCTCAAGGCGCAGATCCGCCGCGGCGACTGGGGTCCTGGCGAGCGGCTGCCGTCGATCCCGGCCATCGCCGAGATGTTCGGGGTGGCGAAGCAGACCGTGCAGCGCGCCGTCGACCAGCTGCGGGTCGAGGGCGTACTGATCACCAAACCCGGCTCCGGTACGTACGTGCGAGGCACCCGCCGGCGGCTCAACCGGCTCTCCCGGGGCCGCTACGGCGGCTTCCGCGGCTACCACACCGACCTGGCCGCCCGGTACCGTCAGCAGCTCGTCGCCGTCGGCCGCTCCCCCGCGCCGCCCGAGGTGGCCGACGCGTTCGGCGTACCGGACGGCACCGAGTTGCTCTGCCGCCGGCACCTGGTGCGTACCGAGGACTCACCGGTGGAGGTGGGGGCTTCCTGGTTCCTGCCCGCCGACACCGCCGGAACCTCGCTGGAGCGCGCCGAGGCGTTCGGCCGTCCGCTCTACCAGGAGGCCGAGGAGGCCATCGGTCGGCGGTACGCGACGGCCACCGACACGATCACCGCACGCCAGCCCAGCCGGGAGGAGGCGGAGACCCTCCAGATCCGTCCGGACACCCCCGTGCTGCACCTGCTGCACGTGGCGTACGACCCGCACCGCAAGCCGATCGAGGTCGCTCAGGCCACCTGGCCCGGCCCGGTCACCACCCTCACCGAGGAGTACAAGATCCCCGCTCCCGCCGAGGCCCCCCACCCCGACCCCGGCCTGGTCCTCGGCTGACCGCACCTCGCCCCGCCCCCGGGGCCGATCGCCATTCCCCGCCGCGCGACTGACCCCGCCGCGCCACCGCTCCGGGGCCGGTGAGGCGGCCCGACGCCGGGCAGACCCGGAAGCCGGCAGACCCCGGGCCGGCAGTGCCGGAGGTGGGCAGGCCGGATCGCCCCGGCGCTGGGGCGTCAGAGGCGGATGCCGAGGAGGGCGTCGAGGGCGTCGGCGAACAGGGCCGGTGCGGTCGGGTCGTCGCCGGTGCCGGCGAGGGTCTGCTCGGCCCACTCGTCCGCCAGCCGCAGGGCGCCCGGCGAGTCGAGGTCGTCGTTGAGGCGGTCGCGTACGCCGGCCAGGAACGCCGGCCCGGACGGCCCGGCGGGCGCGACGGCGGCCCGGCGCCAGCGGCGCAGGCGCTCCTCGGCGGCGGTCAGCAGGTCCTCGGTCCAGGACCGGTCGGCGCGGTAGTGGCCCGAGAGGAGCGCCAGCCGGACCGCCATCGGGTCCACCCGGTCGGCGCGCAGCCGGGAGACGAAGACCAGGTTGCCCCGGGACTTGGACATCTTCTCGCCGTCCAGGCCGATCATCCCGGCGTGCACGTAGTGCTCGGCGAAGGGCGCCGCACCGGTCAGCCGCTCGGCGTGCGCGGCGGAACACTCGTGGTGCGGGAAGAGCAGGTCGTTGCCGCCGCCCTGCACGTCGATGGTGGACCCGAGCAGGCCCAGCGCGATCACCGCGCACTCGATGTGCCAGCCCGGCCGGCCCGGGCCGAGTTCGCCGCCGGGCCAGGACGGCTCGCCATCGCGGGCGCCCCGCCACAGCAGCGGGTCCAGCGGGTCGCGTTTGCCGGCCCGGTCCGGGTCGCCACCCCGCTCGGGGAAGATCTCCAGCATCTCGTCCCGGGAGAGGTTGGACTCGTAGCCGAACCGCGGCGCGGTCGAGATGTCGAAGTAGACGTCCCCGGTGCCGTCCTCCAGACGGTACGCGGCACCGTCCTTGAGCAGCACCAGCACCTTCTCGGCGATGTCCGGGATCGACTCGACCGCACCGACGTAGTGCGCCGGCGGGATGATCCGCAGCGCCTCCATGTCCTCCCGGAACAGCGCCGTCTCCCGCATCGCCAGGACCTTCCAGTCCTCGCCGTCGCGGTCGGCCCGTTCCAGCAGCGGATCGTCGATGTCGGTGACGTTCTGCACGTACCGCACCTCGTGGCCCGCGTCGCGCCACATCCGCTGCACCAGGTCAAACGTGATCATGGTGGCGGCGTGGCCCAGGTGGGTGGCGTCGTAGGGGGTGATGCCGCAGACGTACATGGTCGCCGGGCCGGACGGGTCGGACGGGTGCACATCCTGCCGCGCCGAGTCGAACAACCTCAGCGGCCCGCTCCTGCCCGGCAGCCGCGGCACCTCGTGCCCCATCCAAGAGTCCATGACGATCAGCCTAACCAGCACCGGGTCGCCGGCAGGGCGAGCCGGGGGTGATCAACGCGACAGGCTCACAGGGGCGGCCACGGCACGGCCGGCCAGTCCCGCGACGGCTGCGGGAAGCGGCCGCCCTCGCGCAGCCGGTCGATCCGGGCCGCCAGCTCGGTGATCTCGCCGAGGGTGAGGTGCTCGGCCAGTTCCTCGCCGAGCGGGCCGGCGACCTGACGGGCGAGGCAGTCGAGCGTCTCGACGGCGTCGGCGGGCAGCGGCCGGCCGGCCCAGCCCCAGAGCACCGTCCGCAGCTTCTCCTCCACGTGGAAGCTCACCCCGTGGTCGACCCCGTGGACCCGGTCGTCCGGGCCGAGCAGGACGTGGCCGCCCTTGCGGTCGGCGTTGTTGATCACCGCGTCGAGCACCGCGAGCCGGGCCAGCCGCGGGTCGTCGGCGTGCGCCAGGGCGTACGGGGTGCCGTCGTCGTCGCGCGCCGCCGCGACCGGAAACCACCGGGGCGGCAACGCGTCTGCCGGCACGAACCCGACCAGCGGTTCGGCGTCCTCCGGCTCGTCGATCCACAGCTGGCACGAGCCCGGGCCGAACGGTCCCTCGCGCAGCACCGTCGGCGGTACCAGGTCCCAGCCGGTGGCCGCGGAAACCAGGTAGGCGGCGACCTCGCGGCCGGCCAGGGTGCCGTCCGGGAAATCCCACAACGGCCGCTCCCCCCGGACCGGCTTGTACACACACCGCGCGGCCGCCCCGTCCAGGGTGAGGATGCCGCGCAGGGTGGTGTTCGACGCGTCGACCAGCCGCCCCTCGACGGTCAGTTCGCCGTCGTGCAACAGGCGCAGCGCGGCACCACCGTCCTGCCGGGGTGCCAGGCCGGACGAGGTCACCGGTGGTAGCCGTTGTGCCGGGGGCAGAGGTGACCGGCCGGGTCGAGCGGCTGGCCGCACAGTGGGCAGGGGGGACGGCCGGCGTTGACCACTCGCCGGGCCCGCTCGATGAACGCGCGGGTCGCCTCGGGTGTCAGTCGCACCCGGAGCCGGTCAAGGTCCTCGTCGGGTTCGACGTCGTCGGCCTCGTCGTCCTCCGACTCGCCCAGCTCGATCTCCGTCTCCGCCTCGCCGACCGCGATCGCCTCGATCACCACGGTCGCGGTGTCCGCGTCGAAGGCCAGGCCCAGCGTGCCGACCCGAAACTCCTCGTCGACCGGCGTGTCCAGCGGCTCGTTGTCACCGAGCGAGACGGGGGCCTCGGGCAGGTCCACACCGAACCGGCGCTGCGCCTCGGTGAGCAGTTCCTCCAGCTTCTCGGCGAGCAGGGAGACCTGGACCTTCTCCAGCGCGACGCTGACCAGCCGGCCGCCGCCGCGCGCCTGGAGAAAGAACGTGCGCTCCCCCGGCGGCCCGACGGTCCCGGCAACGAACCGCTCCGGCGGCTCGAAGGCGTGCACCTGGTGGGTCATACCCACGACCCTATCCGGCGGCCCCACGCACCGCGCACCCCACCGACCCGAATCGCGGCCCGCCCGCCGGCCGGGGTGGCGGCCCATCCGCCCGCCGGGGTGGCGGCCCATCCGCCCGCCGGGGTGGCGGCCCATCCGCCCGCCGGGGTGGCGGCCCATCCGCCGGCCGGGTCCGGGTGCCTCACCGGGACGCCCCCGCGCCGCCGCCGACCGCAGCGTCCGAGTCGGCCGGCCGGCTGGCCCGCCGACGCCGCTTGCGCGGCGGCGGGACCAGCCCACTCAGGTCGCCCCCGATGTCGTTGAGCCGGACCAGGAAGGGACGCAACGGGGTGTAGCGGATCGCGGTCACCGACGCCGGGTCCACCACGATCCGCTGAAAGAGATCCAGGTGTACGCCGAGCGCGTCCGCGACGATCGCCTTGATCACGTCGCCGTGGCTGCATGCCAGCCAGACCGCCTCGGGCCCGTGCTCGGCGGTGACCCGGGCGTCCCAGGCGCGTACCGCCGCGACCGCGCGGGCCGCCATCTGCGCCATCGCCTCGCCCTCGGGGAAGACCACCGCGCTGGGATGCTGTTGCACCACCGACCAGAGCGGCTCCTTGGCCAGCTTCTTCAGCGGCTGCCCCTCCCAGCTGCCGTACCCGCACTCGATCAGCCCCTCCTCGACCACCGGCGACGCCTGCGGCAGGGCCAGTTCGAGGGTCTGCCGGCAGCGGATCAGCGGGCTGGTCACGACGGCCGCCAGCGGCACGGCGCGCAGCCGCTCACCCACTGCGGCGGCCTGGCCCCGGCCGGTCTCGTCCAGCTCGACCGGTTGCCGGCCGGCCAGGCCGCCATCGGCGTTGGCGGTGGTACGTCCGTGCCGCAGGAGCAGAAGTGTCGCCACGCGGACCACCCTAGGCCCTCGTACCGCCCATCTCGGCCGTCCCACCACGGATCCCGCCATCACGGCACGCCCCGCCGCGCGACCTGGATCGGCCGGCGGGGTGCCCCGGCTCGGCCGGTCGCGGACACCAATCGGCACCACGCCCGGATAATCCCGTTCGACCCCGGTCTGGGTCGCGGCGAGCGACCGCCCAGGCCGTGGCTGGCGACCCAGACCGGAGGAGGCCGCTGACCCGGGCTGGAGTTGTGGGTACGTTTCTTGCTGCGCGGGCAACAAGAAACGTACCCAGACCGGGCGAACAACGGACCCCGCCATCCGGAGATAGCGCCCGGACTGGGTCATTTGTCCGGCATGTCGAGTCAGCCGCGGCCCGCTGGCGGAATCTCGGGTGGGCGGGCGGCGTTGTATCGGGTGGCTGATCGAGCAGGGCCGCCCGCCCTCCGTGGGTGTGGGTGTGGCCGGCGGTTCGGCGGAATGATCCGGGCCGGTCGGTCGTTGTACATGGTCCCGGCGCCGCGAAGGGCCCTCCC
>NZ_JBFBAO010000016.1:0-40550 GCF_040682255.1 Micromonospora sp. NPDC051296
GGGGGTCGGGCGGGAGGAGTTGCGCCGCTACGGCTCGGCCGAGGACCACACCCGCTGGCATGGGCTGGACGCGGCGGGGCTGCGCCGCTCGCTCAGCGGCTTCCTGTCTCCGGCGCGGGTCTAGGCCGGGTCGGCGGGGCGGCGGCGGGTGCGCTCGCGGCCGAGAATCCAGAGTGCCTCGACGCCGTCCCGCCAGGTGATCTTCTTGCCTTCCTCCCGGCCCCGGGCCCGGTAGCTGATCGGCACCTCGTACGGCCGGATCCGGCGGCGCAGCAGCTTGCCGGTCACCTCGGCCTCCATGCCGAAGCCACGGGAGCGGACGTCCAGCGAGCGGTACAACGCCACCGGCATCAGCTTGAAGCAGGTCTCCAGGTCGCCGATGTAGGAGTTGAACAGCACGTTCGCCGCCATGGTGACGCCCTTGTTGCCCATCACATACCAGAAGCTGTAGGCGCTGTGGCTGCCGAAGGTGCGATTGCCGTAGACCACCGTCGCCCGGCCGTCGAGCACCGGGGCGAGCAGCGTGGGGATGTCCTGCGGGTCGTACTCCAGGTCGGCGTCGAGGATGACCATGTACTCACCCTCGGCGCTGGCGACCGCCGTCTTGATGGCCGCGCCCTTGCCCGCGTTGCGCTGATGGGTGATCACCCGCAGCCGCGCGTCGTCGGCCCGACCGAGGATCTCCCCGGTGCCGTCGCGGCTGCCGTCGTCGACCACCACGAGTTCGATCTCGCACGGATACTCGACGGCCAGCGCCTGCTTCAGGGCATCCGCGATGCGTTCTTCCTCGTTGTAGACCGGCATGAGGATCGACAGCTTCACGGGAATCTCCACGAGGGCGGCAATATGTCGGCCATAGCCTAGCCTGGCAGGTCAGCAATGTGGTGGCGACCACCAATGGAAACCGCGGTTCGGACACTCAGGCCGATGGTGTTTACTTCCGGCCATGTCGGCCGCCGGCTTCCTGCTTGTCCTGGCCCCCATCGCCGCCGTCACCCTGCTCAGCGTGGCGTTGCGGCCCCGAGCCATGGATAGGGTGGCGCCGCGTCGGCTCGCGGTGATCCGGGCGGCCCTGGCCACCGGCGTCTTCGCGGTGCTCACCGTCGAGGTGCTGGGTGCGCTCCGGCTGCTGACGGCACCCGCGTTCGGCGCGGCCTGGCTGCTCTTTCTCGCGGGTTGCGCGGTGGCCGCCGGGTGGCGCCGCCGCGTCGACACGGCGGGCCGGGGCGCGGCCACCGCCGGCGGGACGACTCCGTCGCTTCCGGACGCCGACTCGCTCACCTCGCCGACGCCTGCCCTCGCCACGGCTTCGTCGGGCACGCCGGCACCGGTGGCCGTCCGGACGACCGCCGGCACCGCGACCGCCGGGCCGGGGCGTGCCGCGTCACCCTCCAGGGCGGACGCCACACCGGGCGGGTCGACCGTCGGCTGGCGCGCCGCACTGACCGGTTTCTGGCGTACGGCGAGCCGGGGCGAACGGCTGCTCGCTGGCACGGTTGGCGGGCTGCTCCTGGTAGAGCTGCTGATCGCACTGCTGGCCGCGCCGAACAACTTCGACTCGCAGACGTACCACCTGCCCAAGGTGGAACGCTGGGTGGCCCAGGGTGACCTGTCCTTCTGGGCCACCGCGATCCACCGGCAGGTGACCATCCCGCCGGGCGCGGAGTACCTGCTGCTGCACCTGCGGTTGTTCACCGGCGGCGACGCGCTGTACAACCTGGTCCAATGGGGTGCCGGGTTGGGCTGCCTGCTGGCGGTCTCCCGGGTGACCGCACAGCTCGGCGGCGGCCGGCGGGCCCAGTTGCTCACCGTGTTCGTGCTGGCCACCACGCCGATGGTGACCCTCCAAGCGACCAGCACCCAGACCGATCTGGTCTGCGCCGCCTGGGTGGCCTGCGCGGCAACCCTCGCCCTGGACGGGCTGCGGCGGCGCGCCGGCGTGGCCGACCTGCTCGCGCTCGGGGCGGCCGCCGGGCTGACCGCGCTGACCAAGACCAGCGGACTGCTCGCGGTGGGCCCGCTGCTGGTGCTGTGGGGGTTGGGTCAGCTTCGCCTGGCGTACGCCGACCGGCCAACCCGCCGCCGGATCCCGCTCGCCGGCACCGCCCGTACGGTCGGCACCTCGATGCTGATCCTGCTGGTGGCCGCCACCGTGGTCGGTCCGTTCCTGGGCCGGGTGAACGCCGAATTCGGTCACCCGCTCGGCCCGCCCCGGCTGCGCGAGTCGGTGCCGATGGAACGACACGATCCGCCGTCGGTACTCGTGAACGCGCTCCGCATCGGGCACACCGCACTGGACACCCCGCTGGCCCCGCTGCGCCAGGTGACCGCCGCGGCGATCACCGGCGTGGCCGGGCTGGTCGGGGTCGATCCGCAGGACCGGGCGATCACCTTCGGGCAGGAGACCTTCCCGGAACCGTCCTGGTACCCGGACGAGGACCGGGTGGCGTTTCCGCTGGCCGGGACGTTGGCGCTGATCGCCGCCGTGGCGGCGGTACGCCGGCCGAGCCGGATCAACCCCGACTCGGCCGGGGCACTGCGCGCGTACGCCCTGACGGTCGCGATCGCGGTGCTGCTGCACACCGCGATGATCAAGTGGCAACCCTGGGGGAACCGGCTGGTGCTCTACGCCCTGGCGGTGTCGGTGCCGCTGGCCGGGCTCTGGCTGGACGCTCTCTTGCGCCGCTCCGGCCGCCCTGCCGGCACGGCCGGCCGGGGGCGGCGGCCGGTCGCCCTGACGCTCGCGGTGACGGTGCTGGCCACCTGCGCGTTGGCCGGGGTGCTGGCGGTGTCGTACGGCTTCCCGCGCCGGCTGGTCGGCGCGGGCTCGGTCTTCACCACGGCCGAATGGGAGACCCGCTTCCTGCGGCGTCCCCAGTGGGCGGAGGAGTACCGCTGGGCGGCCGACGCCGTCCGCGCCGCCGACGCGCGCCGGATCGGCCTGTCGCAGCGCAACGACGACTGGGAGTACCCCTGGTGGTTGCTGCTGCGCGACGCCGACGGCAAGCCGCCCGAACTGCTCGCCCTCCAGTCGGTCCTGCCCGACCGGCCGGCGGCCGATCCGACCTCGGTGGACGCGATCCTCTGCGTCGGCAGCCGTCCGCTCTGCGCGGAGCTGGTGCCGCCCGACTGGCGGTTGGAGTTCCGCAGCTACGTCGGTTACGCCCTGCCCGCCGACCGATGAGCTGACGACCGCCCGACCGGCCACGACCCGCCCTATTGGCCCGGTTCGGCACTGCGCGCGCAAGTATTCCGAGACGCATTCACATGCCTCCATGGCCGCGTTACCGCCCGGTAACTCGATCGACGTCCCGCGATCGAGCTGAAAGGAGTGCGTCGATGTCTGGTACCCCTGCCAGGCGTGAACGGACGCAACGACGGCGGCTCACCCAGGTCGCCGTCCTCGCCACCGCTCTCGTCCTGCCGATGCTGGCCACGGCCACACCAGCCGCCGCGGCCGACCGTCCGACCGTCCAACCACTCCCCGCCCACCTGGAAACCATCCGGGCCACCGAGGCCACCGCGCTCTACGGCGCGCCGGGCATCCGCCCGCTCGAACAGCGGCGCACCGCGCTGATCACCATGGGCGACAGCCAGATCTCCGGCGAGGGGGTGGGCAACTACGTGCCCGGCACCCACCAGCCGGACAACTGGTGCGACCGCTCCTACGACCAGGCGGTGTTCCGGACCGGCATCGCCGCCGACGAGCGTTACAACATCGCCTGTTCGGGAGCCACCCCGTGGAACCTGATCGCGGGCGGCCCGACCCAGCACAACGAGCTGAACCAGGGCGACCACCTCGCGATCAAGGCGCGCAACACGCAGATCAAGTTGATCTGGGTGGTCGTCGGCGCCAACGGCGACGGCACGATCCAGTTCGGCCCGGTCGCCACCGACTGCGCCATCCGCCGGGTCTTCTTCCAGGGCCCGTGCTACCCCACCTACTCCAACCAGTGGACGGTACGCACCGACGGCAGCCGCCGGGCCGTCGAGGAGGCGCTGACCGACATCCGCCGGACGATGACCAACGCCGGCTACCTGCGCTCGGACTACGAGTTGGTGCTCATGTCGTACGCCAGCCCGGCCAGCCCGGACGTGGAGGACAACCCGAACTTCCCCGGCTGGTACTCGGGCGGCTGCCTGCTCTACCTCGCCGACGCGGCATTCGCGCGGAACAAGGCGGTGCCGCTGTTCGAGTCGGCGCTGCGCGCGGCGGCGGCGAACACCGGCACCCGCTACCTCGACGCCAGCCGGCTCTTCCACGGACACGAGGTGTGCACCGACAACACCTCGGTCCGTGGCCTCTACATCGAGTTGGGCATCTGGGACGAGAACGCGGCGCGCCAGTCGTTCCACCCGAACTACCGGGGGCACGGCATGTTCGCCCAGTGCATCACCCAGTTCTACGCCTCCGGTCAGGAGCGGGCGAGCTGCGTCGACCCGGCCAGCACCGGCAACGGCGTGCTCTATTCCGGGCTGATGGAGTTCAAGCAGCTGCGCAATACGGCCACCGGCACTTGCCTGGACGGCAAGGGCTACGACTCGCGCAACAGCACCGTCCAGCAGTCGTACCGCTGCCACGGTGGGCGCAACCAGGGCTTCTGGTACGACCCAACCCGGCAGTCGCTGCACTCCGAGCTCTCCCACGACCGCTGCCTCGACGTGTCCGGCGGTTCGTTGACCTCCGGCACCGCGGTCAACATCTACGACTGTCACGGCGGTGCGAACCAGAAGTTCGTGTTCTCCGGCAACCAGATCAGGGCCGCCGGCAACAGCAATCTCTGCCTGGCCTTCGACAACCCGCTGCTGGGCACCCCAAGGCTGCGCCTGGCCAACTGCTCCAGCAACTCCCGGCAGCAGTGGTCCTTCGAGTCCCGCTCGTTCGCCAGTCCGGTGGGCTACGGGTACGACGACTTCATCGGTTCTCGGGTCTACTGACAGTGGGGTGGCCCGCCGCCATGCGGCGGGCCACCCCACTCAGTCCTGCTTGAGTGGGACGACGATCAGGCGGGCTTGGGCGTTGTCGCCGGTCTTGGCACCGGCGACACCGACGTTCGTGCCGACCTTGATGTCGGTCGACCGGATCGTCCGACGCCGCTCGACGACCCGCAGGTCGTCGCCGAAGCTCCAGGTCAGGGTGAAGCCGTCGGCCGACCTGACGGTCATCGTGTCGCCGTCGACGGCGGTCACCTCGCCACGCTGCACGGCGACGGTCTTCGTACCGCCGTCCTTCGTCTGCACCACGGCCTCGCCGTGCAGCATGTGCTCGCGCAGCAGCACCCGGGCCGCGCGGCGCTTGCGTCGCTCCTCGACCCGTTCCTCCCGCGTCTTCTGCTCGCCCGCGGACGACTCCGACGGTGCCGGCGTGGTCGCCTCGGGGTCCAGCTCGGCGGGGTCGAAGCCGAGTGCGGCGAGCGCCTGACCCTCCGCGCCCATCGCCGCCACCACCTCGACGGCAGTCTCCGAAGCGGCGTCCCTACCGGGCTGGGCCGCACCGCAGCCGGCGGCGCCCAACGCGACCGCAACGAGCAGTGCGGTGGTGGCGGTGACGGATCCCCTGCGTGCCATATCTCGTCCTCTCGTCCGTGGTGCCACCAGCATCCCCGGCCCGATTGAGCGAGGTGTCAGGTCGACGTTCGAATCAGGTAAGGATCCGGCGGCAACCGGACGGCGAAGGCGGCCCCGCCCTCCGGCGCGTGCCCGGCGGCGATCTCCCCGCCGAGCCGGCGGACCAGCCCAGCGGCGAGCGCCAAGCCGAGCCCGCTGCCGACCTTGCGCAGCCCCCGGTAGCGCTGGTGCAGGGCACCGCGCTCGAAGGCCACCGCCAGATCGTCGTCGGTCAGCCCGGGCCCGCCGTCGCGGATCTCGACCACCGCGCCGGCCACCGGGTCCGGTCCGGCCGGCCGGACCGCGAGCACCACCGGCGCCCCGGGAGGTACGACCCGCAGCGCGTTCTCCAGCAGCCCGTCGACCACCTGCCGGATCCGCACCGGATCGGTGTACGCCGGCACCGGCCGCTCCGGTGTTTCGGCCCGGAACACCACCCCGACGGCGGCGCACCGGTCGGCCCAGGTCCGGCCGGCGTCGGCGGCCAGCCGGGCCAGGTCGACCCGCACCGGTTCGATCGGGAAGTCGACCGCCTCCAGCCGGGCCAGCGCCAACAGGTCGGCGACCAGCCGGTCCAGGTGCTCCGCCTCGGCCAGCATGGTCCGGCCGGTGTCGGCCGCCGCCTCCGGCGCGACCACGCCGTCGGCCAGTGCCTCGGCGTAGCCCCGGATGGCGGTCAGCGGGGTACGCAGTTCGTGTGAGACGGAGAGCAGGAACTCCCGCTGCCGCCCCTCGCTGGTGGCCAGCGCCGCAGCCAGCCCGTTCAACGCGTACGCCAGGTCGGCCACCTCGGCGGGCGGCTCGACCGGCACCCGGACGGACCGGTCCCCGGCGCCCAGCCGGGCGGCAGCGGTGGCCGCCCGCCGGATCGGCCGGGCCAACCGGCGGGCGAGCAGCCAACCGGCCACCGCTCCGGCGGCGAGTCCGGCCAGCAGCGGCAGCCAGAGACCCCGTAGCACCTGGCGCCACACCCCGGCACCGGCCGGCCGGGTCAGCACCACGCCGTCACCGCCGGGCAGCGCCCGTCCCTCGACAAGGGCCCGTTTCCCGGCGACCAGCCGGCGGCCGGAGACGTCGCGCCCGCCGGACACCCGGTTCACCAGCTGCTCGGGCAGGCCCGGGCGGTCGGCGGCACCGTCGGAGATCAGGTAGATGGTGACGCCCTGGTTGCCGAGCTGGCGGACCAGGCGCTCGCCGGCCAGTTCGCGGACCCGGGCGGGCCGGGCCCGCAACAGCTCGGCGGCGACCTGCGCCTGGGTGGCCAGCGCCCGCTGGTCGCGTCGCTCGGCCGAACGCACCGCCACCGGCACCGCGACCAGCGCGGTGACCAGCACCGACACCAGGGCCACCGCGCAGGTCACCAGCACCGCGCGGGCGGTCAGCGTGCGGCCGGGACGGTCAGCCATCGGCGGCGTACCCGACGCCTCGGTGGGTACGGATCACGCTCGCCCCGCCGAGCTTCGCCCGGACCTGGGCCACGTGCACGTCGACCGTACGGGTGCCCGCGTGGGCCGCGTACCCCCACACCCCGGCCAGCAGCTCCTCCCGGGTGAAGACCCGACCCGGCCGACCCATCAGATGCGCCAGCAGATCGAACTCGGTGGAGGTCAACTGCACCGGGGAGCCGTCGACGGTCACCGCCCGGCGGCCCGGGTCGAGGCTGACCCGACCGAGCGCGACGGGCTGCCCCACGACGTCCGGTGGCCCGGCGGTGCGCCGCAGCACGGCGCGGACCCGGGCGACGAGTTCGCGGGGGCTGAACGGCTTGGTGACGTAGTCGTCGGCGCCCAGTTCCAGGCCGACGATCCGGTCCACCTCGTCGTCGCGGGCGGTGAGGAAGATGACCGGTGTCCAGTCGCCCGCCTCGCGCAGCCGCCGGCAGACCTCGGTGCCGGCCAGGCCCGGCAGCGCGATGTCGAGTACACAGGCCACCGGGCGCAGCCGGCGGGCGGCGGCGAGGCCGGCCACGCCGTCCCGTTCGACGTGTACGCCGAAGCCGTCCCGGCTCAGGTAGAGCCGGACCAGGTCGGCGATGCTCGGCTCGTCCTCCACCACGAGGACCAGACCGCGTCGCGGGTTGTCGACGGTCACCGGGCCATGATTGCCGATCGGCGCGGCGGGACGGCGTCGGGCAGTGTTCGGATTCGGTAAGAACAGCCGCTCAGCGGGCCACCACGGGCTGGAACGCGGCGGGTCGGGCGGCGGTGGGAGCCTCGGCGACGGTGGCCACGACCCGCGGTCGGGCGCTGCGTACCCGGCTACGGAAGGCGTGGTTGAACAGCGCGTCGAGCTGCCACACCTGCTTCGGGTGCTGGGTACGGATCAGGAAACGCTCGCGGACGCCGTCGATGGCGGTGGCGGCCAGTTCGACCGAGTGCAGCCGGGGATCGGGGCTCCAGGTGACGTGGCTCAGCTCGCGCAGCTCGGTGTTGAGATGCAGCCGCAGGCGGTGCAACACCCGGGTCTGCCGGGTGACCACCAGCCGTCGGTGGGTGAGCAGGAAGAGATACTCCCCGGTCACCGGCCGGTCGGGCCGGCTGCACCGGGTGACCAGGATGGTGGCGTCGCCGGAACCGACACAGCGACGGAACACCGGCATGTGCCGGCTGGCGGTCTGCATCGCCAGACCGGCCTCGGAGGCGGCCGGGAGGAACGTTCGGGAGAAGACGTCCATGCCCTGCCCAACGACGCTGCCCACAGGGTGACGTGGCTCACTACATGCTTTTTGCAATTTCCACGTCAAGGCGTCGCACTACCCGTCCGGCACCGGCGACACCCCGCCCGGCGACCGGTCCGGTGGATCAGCTCGGCTCGATGTCGAGCAACTCCTCCAACCAGCCGGGCACGGCAGCGGCGTACTCGGCGCGGGCCGGATCGGAGGTGGCCAGCGCACGCCGCCAGGACAACGACCGGCTGACCATGGTCACCCCTGCGGCGACCTCGGCCAGTTGCCGCAGGGCGGCACGATCGCGACCGTCAGTCCACGGCTCCAGGTAGGCGTCCCGCAGTCGGTCCAAGGCCGGGTCGGTGGCGTCGCGCCCGGTGACGTGGGCAACCGACCGCAGCGTGACCAGCAGAGTGCCGAAGGGATGGGCCACCGAGGCGTCGCCCCAGTCGAAAAAGCGGTGACCGGTCGCGGCCACGAAGACGTTGCCGTCGTGCAGGTCGTCGTGCTGGATCGAGGGGAGGATGCCGCTTTCGGCCAGCCACCGGCAGCGGTCCGCGTACGCCGGGAGCAGGGCGCGCAGCCGGTCGTACGCCTCGGCGGTCAGCCCGTCCGGGGTGCCCAGGAGCAGGGCCGGACGGTCGTCGAGCAGCGCCGCGAAGAGCGCCGGCAGCACCTCCGGCCGGTGGTCGGGCACGCCGAGGGCGAGCAACTCCTCGACGTGCGCGGCGGTGGTCCGCTGGAGTTCGGCGTACTCGGACAGCACCCGTTCCCAACGGCCGAGGTCGGCGTCGCCACCCGTCACCTCGCGCAGCGTCGCACCGCCGTGCGGCAGCAACGACCAGCCCCGGGCGGCGTCCACCGCGATCGGGTCGAGCACCCGGCCGGGGGTGAGCCGGGCCAGCGCAGCGAGCAGTGCCGCCTCGTACCTCGTGCCCGGACTGTTCGCCTTGAACCACACGTCGCCGGCGTCGGTGGGCACCCGCCAGACCAGCGACCAGGGGCGGACCCGGGGCTCGATCGGACCTGCGACGCGCCGGCCCGTCCGCGCGAGGGCCTCGGTCACCCAGTCGAGGGCGGCGTCCCGCCAGCGCGGGTCGGTCAGGTCGGTGTGCGGTACGGCGGCGGTCACCGGGGCAACCTAGCCCCGGTCGAGCCGGCCCCGCGACCGGGTTTCGCGGCCCGCATCCGGCCGGTGGGTCACCATCTCCGACGGCACGGGTCAGAGCAGCTCGACGATGGTCGCGTTGGCCATCCCGCCGCCCTCGCACATGGTCTGCAGGCCGTACCGGATGCCGTTGTCGCGCATGTGAGCGAGCATCGTGGTCATGATCCGGGCACCGGAGCCGCCGAGCGGATGCCCGAGGGCGATCGCGCCGCCCCGCGGGTTGAGTCGCTCCGGGTCCGCCTCGGTCTCCGCCAACCAGGCCAGCGGCACCGGGGCGAATGCCTCGTTCACCTCGTACACCCCGATCTCCTCGATGCCCAGCCCCGCACGGCGCAGCGCCTTCGCGGTGGCCGGGATCGGCGCGGTGAGCATGGTGACCGGGTCGTCGGCGGCGACCACGGCGGTGTGCACCCGGGCCAGCGGACGCAGCCCGTGCCGGCTGGCCCACTCGCTCGTGGTGACCGCCAGCGCCGCGGCACCGTCGGAGATCTGCGAGGCCGAGCCGGCGGTGACCACGCCGTCCGGGCGGAACGGGGTGGGCAGCTCGCCGAGCTTCTCCAGCGAGGTGTCGCGCCGGACGCCCTCGTCCGCGGCGAACTTGCCGCCGTCGGCCAGCGCCACCGGGGCCAACTCGGCCTCGAACGCCCCGGCGTCCTGGGCGGCGGCCGCCTTCTCGTGGCTGGCCAGGGCAAACTCGTCGAGCTGGGTACGGGACAGCCGCCAACGCTGGGCGATCAACTCCGCGCCGACGCCCTGGTTGAACGGCAGCGGAGAATCCTCCGCGACGCCTGCCACGCCCCGGTAGCGGGCCAGGATCTGCTCGCTGAACGGCATCCCGCCGGCCACACTGGAGCCCATCGGTACCCGGGTCATCGACTCCACACCGCCCGCGACGACTAGGTCCGCCTGGCCGGCGAGCACGGTGGCGGCGGCGAAGTGCAGCGCCTGCTGGCTGGAGCCGCACTGCCGGTCCAGGGTGGTGCCGGGTACCGACTCCGGCCAGCCGGCGGCCAGCACGGCGTTGCGGGCGACGTTCCAGGACTGCTCGCCGACCTGGGAGACGCAACCCCACACCACGTCGTCGACCTGGGCCGGATCGATGCCGGTGCGCTCGACGAGGGCGCGCAGCACGTGCGCCGACAGGTCCACCGGGTGCACCGTGGCCAGGCTGCCCTTGCGCCGCCCGACCGGGGTACGTACCGCACCGACGATAACCGCGTCAACCATGTCTACTCCCCGGTAACTTGGGCTGCCCCCGATCCTACGCCCACGCCGGCGCATCGTCCGCCCGCGCTCGCGCTGGCATGCTGATCGCCGCGGGCCGCTGGCATGCTGGTGCCGTGGCTTTCGAGTCGATTGCGCGTGAGTGGCGGGTGTCCCCGACCCTGCCGGTGCTCAAGCTGGTCGCGGCGGTCGTCCTGCTCGCGCTGGGGCTACTGCTCGCCGACGGTGACCTGCTGCGGCCGGTACTCGGCGGGCTGGCCGCCGCCGCCCTCGTCGCGTGGGGGGTGCGGGATCTGGTCGCGCCGGTACGGCTCGCGATGGACGCGGACGGGATCAGCGTGCCCCAGGGGTGGACCGGACACCGCCGCCTGCCCTGGTCGGTGATCGAGGCGATCCGGGTGGACCGCCGCTCCGGGCGCGGGTTCGGCGGCGCGGCACTGGAGATCGACGCGGGAGACTCGCTGCACCTGTTCAGCCAGCTCGATCTCGGCATCGATCCCGCCGAGGTCGCCGACGCGCTGCTCGCCGCCCGGCCACCGGCCGGCTGAGGCCGCCCGTGCACCGACCGCCGCCCGACGGTTTGGCGGTCGGTGCCACCGGTGGATCCCCGAGGCGGACGTTGCCGTCGTCGGCGTGCGCGTTGTCCTCAGCCGAGCAGCGCGGCGGTGCGGACCAGGACCAGCCCGAGCAGCGCGACCATGATGAGCGCGCCGCCACCGGCCTGCACCAGCGTCCGGCGCGACCTCGGGGCGTAGGCCAGCACCAGGGCGATGAGCCCGCCGAAGACCAGGCCGCCCAGGTGACCGGCGATCGAGATGTTCGGCACGGTGAACGTGAAGATCAGGTTGATCACCAGGATGGGCACGATGGCCGAGGTGTCCCGACCCAGCCGCCGCATGATCACAAACATCGCCGCAAAAAGGCCGAAGACGGCGGTGGAGGCACCGGCCGACATCTGGTTGGGGGCGCTGAACACGTACACGGCGACGTTGCCGCCGAAGCCGGCGACGAAGTAGAGCGCGGCGAAGCGCAGCGGGCCGAGCACTCCCTCCAGCGACCGCCCGAGCACCCAGAGCGCCCACATGTTGAGCAGCAGGTGCACCACGCCGTAGTGCAGGAACATCGCGGTGACCAGGCGGTACCACTCGCCCTCGGCGACCCCGCCGATGGTGCCGTCGGGGAACATCGCCCGGCCCAGTACGGCACCCCATTCGGTCAGCGGGGTGCCACCGCCCAACAGGCCGCCGAAGCCGGCGCCGCCGGCCGCCGCGTCCCCACCCCGGTCCGAGGCGATGGAGAGCAGCATGATCAGCACGTTGAGGCCGATCAGCGTCTTGGTCACGTAGCCGTGCCGGCCGGCGGCACCGCCACCGAAGGCGGTACGCGCCGGCCGCACACTACGGCGTCCGTCCGCCACGCACTCCGGGCACTGGAACCCGACCGACGCCTCGCGCATGCAGTCCGGGCAGATCGACCGGTCGCATCGGGTGCATCGGACGTAGGTCTCCCGGCCGGGGTGGCGGTAGCAGACCGGGGTGGTCGGTGGGGATTCGCTCACCGCTGTCCCCAGGTGCCCGAGCGCTCAATCATGCGAGCAAAGGTACCTCGGCCCACAAATACCCCGGCCGGTCCCGACCCGCCGTACCCAGGCCCGGCCGGCGGACGGGACCTCGGCGCGTCACGCCGAGGGACGCTCGACCTCGACACGCTCGATGACGACGTCCTGCAGCGGCCGGTCGCTCGGGCCGGTCGGGGTGTTGGCGATCGCCTCGACGACCTTCGCGGACTGCTCGTCGGCCACCTGACCGAAGATGGTGTGCCGGTTGTTCAGGTGCGGCGTCGGCGAGACGGTGATGAAGAACTGCGAGCCGTTGGTGCCGGGCCCGGCGTTCGCCATGGCCAGCAGGTACGGACGGTCGAAGCGCAGCTCGGGGTGGAACTCGTCGGCGAAGGTGTAACCCGGGCCGCCGCGACCGGTGCCGGTCGGGTCGCCCATCTGGATCATGAAGCCGCTGATCACCCGGTGCGAGATGGTGCCGTCGTAGTACGGGCCGCTGCCCGGCTTCCCGGTCCGCGGGTCGGTGTACTCGCGCGTGCCCTCGGCCAGCTCGGCGAAGTTACGGACGGTCTTCGGCGCGTGGTTGGGGAAGAGCTCCAGCCGGATCGGGCCGGCGTTGGTGTGCAGAGTGGCGTAGACAGCCTCGGCCACGGGTACTCCTTACTCGTTGGTCAGTTCCATGCGGATCCTCCCATGTGCCCGATCTGGACATGCGGAGGCATCCGAAGGTGGAGGATGAGAAGGAGCAACTCCCAGGAGGTGGGACCGTGTTTGGAATCGGGCGGCGCAAGACCCAGGGGCAACTGGCCAGGGCCGAGCTGAACCGCGGCATCGGTCACCTGAGGCAGGCCGCGACGCATGCGGCACGGGGTGCCGGCGCCACGGTCGGCCCGCGGGTGCAGGCGGCCCGTGGTGCCGTCGCGCCGACCGCCGGCATGGTCCGGGACCGGGCATCGAGCGGCCTCGTGACGACGGCCGCGGCGCTCGCGCCCCTGGCCATGGCCGTACGTAACGCGCAGGCCGAGGCGGCCGGCAGAGCCGTTGCGGGAAGAAAGGCCGCCACCGCCAAGCAGGCCGCGGTCACCAGAAAGGTCAAGGCGAAGAACATGAAGGCGAAGAGGAAGTCCCGCCGCAGCGGGACCATGATGGCCGGCCTGCTCGCCGCCGGCGCGGTGGCCGGGCTGGCCGGCGCGATGGCCCTGCGGCGTTACCGCGAGCAGCAGGTGTGGGCGGAGTACGACGCCACCACGTCGCTCGAGCCGATGCGCGACGAGGTGGAGACCATCGAGGTACGCACCGCCGGCCCGGCCGGGGCGAGCAAGGGATCGACCGCGGCGGGCAAGGCGGCGGCCAGCGGGAACGGTGCCGCCACCAAGGCGGCCGCCGCGTCCAAGATCGGCCCGACCGACCAGGTCCCGTCGGTCGCCGAAGGTGCCCGCGACACCACCGGCCGCCCCGCCGACAACCTCACCAAGGCCGTCAACAAGACCCGTCCCTGACCTCCGCACCCGCCGATCTTGCTTCGTGCGTCGCCGCGCCAGCCGGGAAAGCCGGAGCGGCGACCGAAACTGCAAGATCGGCGGGGCTGCGGGGGCTGCGGGCCCGGCCTAGAGCCAGTCGTTGCGGCGGAACCAGCGGTAGAGGGTCAGCGAGATGGCCAGCATCAGGGCCAGGACGACCGGATAGCCGTAGGTCATCTTCAGCTCCGGCATGAACTCGAAGTTCATGCCGTAGATGCCGGCTATGGCGGTCCACACGGCGGCGATGGCGGCCCACGCGGCGATCTTGCGCATGTCGTTGTTCTGGTCGACCGTCACCTGGGCCAGCCGCGCCTGGAGGATCGAGTTCAGCAGGTCGTCGTACGAGTTGACCTGCTCGACGGTGCGGCTGAGGTGGTCCTGCACGTCGCGGAAGTAACGGCGTACCTCCTTGGGCACGTCCCGGTTCATCTGCGTGGTGAGGGCCAGCAGCGGACGCTGCAACGGCATCACCGCCCGCTTGAACTCCACCAATTCCCGCTTCAGCTGGTAGATCCGCTGGATCCGCCCGCTGGCCTGGCGGTCGAAGACCTCCGTCTCCAGCACGTCCATGTCGTCCTCGAGCTGGTCGGCGACCTCCAGGTAGAGGTCGACCACCCGGTCGGTGATCGCGTACGCGACCGCCCAGGGGCCGTGCAGCAGCAACTCCTGCCGGGCCTCCAGTTCCTCGCGGACGGGCGCGAGCCGGCAGGCGTCCCCGTGCCGGACGCTGATCAGGAAGTGCGGGCCGATGAAGAGCATCACCTGCCCGGTCTCCACGACCTCGGAGTTCTCGGTCAGCTCGGTGTGCTCGCAGTACCGGGCGGTACGCAACACCAGGAAGCTGACCTCGCCGAAGCGCTCCAGCTTCGGGCGCTGCTGGGCCTTGACCGCGTCCTCCACGGCCAGTTCGTGCAGCCCGTAGGTGGCGGCGATCTCGGTCATCTCGGCCAGGTCCGGCTCGTGCAGCCCGAGCCAGACGAAGCCGCTCTCGGCGTGGCGGGCCGCCTCCAGCGCCCCGGCGTAGTCCCAGTCACCGGCCTGCCGCCGGCCGTCGAGGTAGAGCGCGCAGTCGACCACCGCGCTGCGCCGCGGGCCGTCCGGCAGCTCCGCGCCCTGGGGTCCGTCGGGGTTGAGCCGGCGCGTCATGGCACGTACCGGGGACCAGTTCCGGGGCCGCAGCACCCGGCCGCCGTCCGGGAGCGCCGCCCGGTCGCCGTTGGTGGAGGTCGTCCGTCCCTGCTGAATCCGATCCGTCATCACGCCCCCTTCCGCGTGCGGCTGCGGGTTGCAGGGTACGCCGCCGGGCGGATCATGGCGGCCGCGACGAGGGGTGGCGCCGGACGGACCGGACCGCATCGGGGGGTGAGGGGGCGATCCGGCCCGCCCGGCGCCGTGGGGGCGGGGGGTTGTGCTGGCCGCGTCACACCGGCGTGCGGGCGGCCGGGCCGCGCCGGGGTGAGGACCGCAGCGGCCGGAGCCGGCGTGACCTCCAGTACGCGTGGTGTGTGACGCTCGCAGCATTGTGAGCCGCGAGCCGCCCCAGTGGGAGTCCTGGGGCGGCTGGGATCGTCGTTCTGTCAGAAACCCGACAGAAATTCAGCTGCGGACGGCTTCCATCGCCTCGGCCAGCCGCCGGACGCCCTCGTCGATCCGATCCGCGGTCACCGCGGAGAAGGCCAGCCGGAGCGCGTGTCGCCCACCGTCCACCACGAAGTCGCTGCCCTTGACCACCGCGACGCCGCGCTCGGCCGCCGCCGGGGCGAGCTTGTCGGCCTCGACGTCCTCGGGCAGCTCGATCCAGAGGAAGTAACCGCCGTCCGGCTCCACGAACCGGGCCTCGGGAATGTGCCGGCGCAGCGACTCGGCCAGCACCCGGGCCCGCTCGCCGAGGGCCGCCCGGACCGTGTCGATCGAACGCTCGATGTCCCCCGACACGCAGAACTGGTGCACGATCGCCTCGGAGACCATGCCCGGGGAGATGTAGAGACTGGTCGCCTTCTTCGCGACGTCGCCGATCAGGTCCGCCGGGCCCACCAGGTAGCCCACCCGCACCCCGGGGCAGACCGTCTTGGTGAAGCTGGAGGCGTGCACGACGACGCCGCGGGTGTCCATCGACAGCATCGACGGCAGCGGCTCGCCCCGGAACCGGATGTCGGCGTAGGGGTCGTCCTCGAAGATCGTGAAGCCGTACTCGCCGGCGAGGTCGAGCAGCTCGCGGCGCTTGTCCAGGGAGAGCGTCACGCCGGCCGGGTTCTGGTAGTTCGGAATGACGTGCGCCAGCCGGGGACGTACCCCGGATTCCAGCAGCTTGCGCAGCTCGGCGGTGTCCAGGCCGTCCGGCTGAATGGTGACGCCGTGCAGTTCGCTGCCCATCCGCTGGAGGTTGAGCAGGGTGCGGTCGTAGGTCGGACGCTCCACCACCACCGCGTCCCCGGGGCGGACCAGGTGGTCGAAGAGAAAGGCGTCGGCCTGCAACGAGCCGTTGGTGATCAGCACCTGGTCGGCCTCGACCCCGTGCTTGTCGGCGATCCACTTGCGGAGCGGCAGGTAGCCGACGGAGGTGCCGTACGCGGTCACCCCGGCGGGGTCGGCGTCGAAGGCACGGACGGCGGCGGCCTTGAGCCCTTCGACATCGACGATGTCCAGTGAGGGGGCGCCACGGGCGAAGGAGATCAGCTGCTCGGCGGTCATGGCTGTTCAGCGTACGGGCGGTGGCGGGGCGTACGCGGACGGCACGGCGATGTCCGCATCCTGAGCCACCGGGTCGGGTGAACAGGGTCCCCCGACCGTCAGCTGGTGCCGACCATCCGGCTGGCCGCCCACACCCGCATGATGTCGCGTACGGAGATCACCCCGGCCACCTCACGGCCGTCGAGGACCACCAGGTGCCGGAAGCCGCCCCGGGCCATCGCCGCGGCTGCCTCCTCGATCGTCCACTCCGGCCCGGCGTAGACCACGTCCCAGGTCAGGTGCGCGCCGGTCCGTTCGACGTCGCAATCCAGCCCGGCACCGATCGCGTTGAGCACGTCGCGTTCGGTCATGATCCCGATTCCCTCGGCATCCGGGTCGATCACCACGGCCGAGCCGATGCCCCGCTCCGACATCATCCGCGCCGCTTGGCGCAGGGTGTGCTCTGGGCCGACCACGAGAACTTCACTGGACATCGCTTCCCGAACCTGCATCACCCATCACCCCTTTGGGACGGCGGTACACGGTTAACCGCAATGGTGAGCCCAGCAGGTTTCCAGGACAAGACCAGACAGCGGGCCTTCAGCATCCTTCGGTCGACCGGGCCGTGAGCGGCGGCGCTATCCTCCTTCGGTGAACGCCGCGAGAACAGGAACTGATGCCGGCATGGTCGGGATGGTGCTGGCAGCTGGAGCCGGCCGCCGGCTGCGCCCCTACACCGACACCCTGCCCAAGGCGCTGGTGCCCGTGGACGGTGAGATCACCATCCTCGACATCGCACTGCGCAACCTCGCCGAGGTGGGGCTCACCGATGTCGTGGTGGTGGTCGGCTATGCGGCGGACGCCGTCCGCGAACGCCAGGCCGACCTGGAGCACAGCTACGGCGTCAAGATCACCCTAGTGCACAACGACAAGGCCGAGGAGTGGAACAACGCGTACTCCCTCTGGCTGGCCCGCGACTGGTTCGCCCGGGGCGTGCTGCTGGTCAACGGCGACACCGTGCACCCGGTGAGCGTGGAGAAGACCCTGCTGGCCGAGCGTGGCCCGGGCATCCTGCTGGCGATCGACACCATCAAGCCACTGGCCGAGGAGGAGATGAAGACCACCTTCGACGCCGCCGGCCAGCTCACCCGGATCACCAAGCTGATGGACCCGGGCGAGGCGTACGGCGAGTACATCGGGGCGACGCTGATCGAGCCGCAGGTGGCCGAGGCCCTCGCCGACGCGCTGGAGGCCACCTGGCGGCGTGACCCGAACCTGTACTACGAGGACGGGTACCAGGAGTTCGCCGACCGCGGCGGCGAGGTGCGGCCGGCCCCGATCGGGGACGTCGCCTGGGTGGAGGTCGACAACCACGACGACCTGGCCCGGGCGCGGGAGATCGCATGCCGCTACTAGCCCGTACCGTCACGACGCCGCTGTCGATCGAGGTCCGTCGGGGCGCGGTGGCCGACCTCGGCGCGCTGCTGGCCGACCGGCGGATCTCCGGCGGCGGCGACGTAGCGGTGGTGGTCGGCCCGGGGCAGGGTGAGAAGATCGTCGAACTCTGCCGGCCGTCGCTCGGCTCGGCCGACGTCTTCACCGTCGCCGGCGGCAGCGTCGATTCCGCCAACGAGCTGGGCGACCAGCTACGCCACCGGCACTACGACGCGGTCGTCGGCATCGGCGGCGGGAAGACCATCGACACCGCCAAGTACGCCGCCACCCGTTACGGCATCCCGATGGTCACCGTGGCGACCAGCCTCGCCAACGACGGCATCGCCTCCCCGGTGGCGTCGTTGACCCATGAGGGCGGCAAGGGCTCGTACGGCGTGCACATCCCGATCGCGGTCCTGGTCGACCTCGATTTCGTGGAGAACGGGCCGGACCGGCAGACCCAGGCCGGCATCGGCGACGCGGTGAGCAACCTGAGCGCCATCGCCGACTGGGAGCTGGCCCACGAGGTACGCGGCGAACCGATCGACGGGCTCGCCGTGACGCTGGCCCGGACCGGGGCGGAGGCGCTGGTCAACCATCCCGGCAAGATCACTGACGACGCGTTCCTGACCACGCTGGCCGAGGCGCTGATCCTGGGCGGCATCTCGATGTCGATCTGCGGCTCCAGCCGGCCGGCGAGCGGCGGCGACCACGAGATCTCGCACGCCATCGACCACCTCTACCCGGGCACCGGTTCGCACGGTGAGCAGGCCGGCCTGGGCGCGCTGTTCTGCACCTTCCTCCGGGGCGACCTGGAACGGTTCGGCCAGCTCGCCCGCTGCCTGCACCGACACGGCCTGGCCACCCGGCCGGACGACCTCGGGCTCACCGAGGAGCAGTTCGTCGAGGCGGTGGCCTTCGCCCCGCGTACCCGGCCGGACCGCTACACGATCCTCGAACACCTCGCGCTGTCCGCTGACGACCTTCGCACCCGGCTGGGAGACTACATTGACGCCCTCCGTGATCAGCTTGGCTGAGCCGTCGCGCCCCACGGCCGCCGACTTTTACCGGACGAACCGGGGTGGTGGTCTGTTCAGCGAGTCGGTGAGCCAGTGGATCGGCGCGGTCTTCGCGCTGGTCGCGCAGCGGCTCGGGCTCCGCCCGACCACGCTGACCATCACCAACCTGGTGCTCGGGCTGGCCACCTCGGTCACCGTGGTCGCGCTCGCCGGCCCGGTGGCCGCCGGGGACGTCCCGGCCTGGGTGGTCGGGCTGCTCGCCCTGGTCGGCTGGCAGATCGCGTACGCCCTGGACTGCGCCGACGGTCAGCTGGCCCGGGTGACCGGGCAGGGCAGCACGGCCGGTGCCCGGGTCGACGTGCTCTGCGACGTGGCCGCCCAGATCGCCCTGGTCGCAGCGCTGGCCGCCACCGCGGTGGCGCAGCGACCGGAGACGCCGACGTGGCTGGTGGCGGCCTTCGCCGGTACCTGGATGGTCAACCTGGTCACCTCGGTGATGCAGGCGGGCCCGAACGCGGCCAGCATGGTCACCTCCACCTCGCTGCCCGTACGCCTGGTGAAGCTGGTCCGCGACTACGGCGCGGTGATCTTCGTGGCCGCCCTGGTGCTGGCCGTGGCCCCCGCCCTCACCTTCTGGGCCCTGATCGCCTTCACGGTGATCAACGGCGGCTTCCTACTGGCCAGCATCGCCTTCTCCGCCCGCGCCAGCCTTCGCTGACCCTCACCCCGCACCCTCCGCGACCATGGAGTTGTGGTGCCCCGCGAAAGGGGTGAACCACCTCGAACCGGCCGCCATAACTCCATGATCGATGCGGCCAGGGGCGGGCGGTCAGGGGTGGTGGGTGATGGTGGTGTAGATGTCGATGAGGCGCTTGGTGACCACGTCGGGGTGGAAGGTGCGTTCGTAGCGGGCGCGGGCCGGGGCGGAAAGGGCGGCGGCTTCGGCGGCGGCCACCGGCAGGGCGGCGGCGAGCGCCGCCGGATCGGGCGGCACCACCCAGCCGGCCTCCCCGGTCAGAATCCCGGCCGGCAGGGCACTCGTCCCGACGATCGGGCCGCCGACGCCACTGCGGCCCGGACCATCCGCGCTGGCCGGGCCTCCCGGGCTCGGCGGGGCGGCCGCCGAGGCTGCCACGGCCGGGCCGGTGCCGGCGGGTTCCCGGGGGGTGTCCGCGCCGACCAGGTACGGGATGCCGCCGAGCGCGGTGCCGAGCACCGGACGTCCGCTGGCCAGCGCCTCGATGATCACGGTCGGCAGGACGTCGTGCCAGGTGGAGGTCGCCAGCACCACGGCGCTGGCGGCCAGCGCCTCGCGTACCCCCGCGCGGTCCAGCGGGCCGAGGAAGGTCACGTCGGACCGCTCGGCCGCCGCCGCCTCGACCAGCGGGCGCAACTCGCCGTCACCGGCGACCCGCAGCGGCCCGAGCGCGCCGTCCGGGTGCCGGCGCCACGCCTCCAGCAGCAGGCCGAGCCCCTTCTCCGGCGAGAGCCGGCCAAGGAAGAGGAAGCCCCGGCCGAGCGGCCCGGGAGCACCGGGATCGGGGATCGCGTTCGGCTTGACCACGATCCGTTCGTCCGGGATGCCGTAGTCGCGCAGGTGGTCGGCGACCGCGCTGGTCAGGGCGATGAACCGGTCCACCGACTTCCAGGTGCCCCGATGCACCGCCAGGGTGGTCGCCATCAGGGCGCTCTGCGCCCGCGACCCCCGATAGCAGCGGTGCACCACCGCCGGCACGCCCAGCGCCCGCCCCCGGCAGTCCTGGCAGATCACGCCGTCCCGGAAGTACAGCCCGGAGGAGCAGACCTGGCGGTAGTTGTGCACCGTCTGCACCACCGGCACCCCGTGCCGGTGGGCGGTCCGCACCACCCAGGGCGAGAGCAGCGGGTACGGGTTGTGCAGGTGCAGCACGTCCGGACGGTGCTCGGTGAGCAGCCGACCCAGCTCCTGCTGGGCCCGGGGCGCGTAGATCGGGGAGATCGGCAGCAGCGCCTTCGCGGTGGTCGGCATCGAGGGGATCTCGTCGGAGCTGCGCAGGAACGGCAGCACCTCCACCCCGGCCGCGGTGAGCTGGGCGATCTCCGCGTCGACGATGGTGTTCTCGCCAGAGGGCTGAGCTTCCCGGTACCGGTTGTGCGCCACCACGATTCTCACGCGCACAAACGCTACCGTTAACAACGTGCCCGAACTACCGGAGGTGGAGGCGCTCGCGGGTTACCTGCGGCAGCGCGCGGTGGGCCGGCGTGTCGACCGGTTGGAGGTCGCCGCGATCAGCGCCCTGAAAACGTACGACCCGGCACCGGCGGCTGTCGCCGGCCGGGCGGTGGTCGACGCCCGGCGGCACGGCAAGTTCCTCGACGTGGTCTTCGACGGTGGCCTGCACCTGGTGGTCCACCTGGCCCGGGCGGGCTGGCTGCACTACCGCGAGGCGTTCGCCTCGACCGTCCCGCTGCGTCCCGGCAAGGGCCCGATCGCGCTCCGGGTCCGCCTCGACGACGGCTCCGGCTTCGACCTGACCGAGGCCGGTACGCAGAAGAAGCTCGCCGCCTACCTGGTGACCGACCCGCAGGCGGTACCGGGGGTGGCCAAGCTCGGGCCCGATGCGCTCTCGGCCGACCTCGCCACCTTCGCCGGAGCGCTGCGCAGCCGCCGCGGGCAGGTCAAGGGGGTGCTCACCGACCAGGCGGTGCTGGCCGGGGTGGGCAACGCGTACTCGGACGAGATCCTGCACGCGGCGAAGCTGTCGCCGTTCGCGCTGACCGACCGGCTGACCGACGACCAGTGCGCGACCCTGCACGCGGCGACCCGGCGGGTGCTCGGCGACGCGGTGACCCGCTCGCTGGGGCAGCGGGCCGCCGAACTGAAGGGCGAGAAGCGATCCGGGCTGAAGGTACACGCCCGGACCGGGCTGCCCTGCCCGGTCTGCGGGGACACCGTCCGGGAGGTCTCGTTCGCCGACTCCAGCCTCCAGTACTGCCCGACCTGCCAGACCGGCGGCAAGCCCCTTGCTGACCGACGGTTGTCCAAACTCGTACGGTGAGTAACACCACTCACTGGTTACGGAGAGGAATCGGACGCGGGGTACGCAACCACCGGTCCGGCGCTCTACCCGGGCCGCCATCCATCGGTATAGTGGCCCGGTCCCCGGCTTCCGGATGGCGTGGAGCCGGCCAGATCCCAGGCGAAAACGAGCCCGCCGCGCAATGTCCTCCGGGTCGGCGACGGGTACGGATCGAGCGTGGGAAACTGGAACGGTGGGCGACCCGGGCCCTCACGGCGAGTGAGCGGCGCGTGTCATGCGGGAGGACATGGGTGAGGTGACGACTAGCCTCCAGCGCCCGGTATCCAACGAAGGCCGGAGCAAACTCGTGCGGCACGTCGACAGCTTCGAGATCCAGCCGCCGAACCCGCCGTCCCCCAACGGCGTACCCCGATCGGCGTGGGCCCGAGCCCGACGACGCGTCTCCCGCTGGCACCGCCCCTACACGGCGATCCTGCTGCTGCTGGACTTCGCGGCGGTCGCCTTCTCCAGCTTCACCGCGATCCGCACCTTCGACCAGGCCACCGCGGGCTTCTACGACGCCCAGAACGACCCGACCTGGTTCTTCACCGTGGCCTTCCTGCTGCTGCCGCTGGGCTGGCTGGTCATCCTCTGGTTCAACGGCGCCTACGACCGGCGCTGCCTCGGGCTCGGGCCGGACGAGTTCAAGCGGGTGATCCGCGCCGGGGTGGCGGTCTGCGCCACCGTGTCGTTCCTCGCCTTCGCCACCAAGACCGACCTGTCCCGATTCACCGTCGGCACCGCCCTGCTGCTGGCGCTGCTGCTGATCCTGCTGGGCCGGATCCTGGCCCGCTTCGTGCTGCACGTGGTCCGCCGCAACATCCAGCAGGCGGCGCACCGGATGGTGCTGGTCGGCACCCTGCCGGAGTGCCTGGAGGTGTACACGGCGGTCACCCGTAACCCCTCGGCCGGGCTGGTGCCGGTCGCCATCCACATCACCGACGGCTACGCGGCGGCCAAGGGGGTGCAGACCCCGGTCCCGGTGTACGCCGGCCGCGACGTGCTGGCCCTGGTACGTGAGGTGGGCGGCGACACCATCGCGGTCTGCGGCTCGGCCAGCGCCGAGCCGGGCGAGCTGCGCCGGCTGGCCTGGCAGCTGGAAGGCTCCGGCGTCGACCTGGTGGTGGCCCCGCAGCTGACCGACATCGCCGGGCCCCGGGTGCACATCCGCCCGATCGAGGGCCTGCCGCTGCTGCACGTCGAGGAGCCGACCCTGTCCGGGCCGGCGCTGCTGGCCAAGAGCATGATGGACCGGGTCGGTGCCGGGCTGGGCCTGCTGGTGCTGATCCCGGTCTTCCTCGCCATCGCCATTGCCATCCGGATCTCCGACCCCGGGCCGGTCTTCTTCCGTCAGCCCCGGGTGGGGCACGAGGGGCGCACGTTCCGGGTGTGGAAGTTCCGGACCATGTACGTCGACGCGGAGGACCGGCTGGCCAGCCTGGTCGACCAGAACGAGACCGACGGCATGCTGTTCAAGATGAAGCAGGATCCGCGGGTCTTCCCGGTCGGCCGCTTCCTGCGCGCCTCCTCGCTGGACGAGCTGCCGCAGTTGATCAATGTGCTCAAGGGCGAGATGTCGCTGGTCGGGCCGCGCCCGCTGCCCGCCGACGACGGCGACTTCCTGGGCGATGTGCGGCGTCGGCTGCTGGTCCGTCCCGGCATGACCGGGTTGTGGCAGGTGTCCGGCCGTTCCGACCTGTCCTGGGACGAGGCGGTCCGGCTGGACCTCTACTACGTTGACAACTGGTCGCTGGCGTACGACCTGAGCATCCTGTGGCGCACGGTGGGTGTGGTGCTGGCGCGCAAGGGCGCGTACTGACCCCTTGGCCGGGCCGGCCGAAACGACCAGGATCGTGCGCGTGAGTGGCAACCTCTCGGCCGTCGTCGGCGTCGTCTCGCTGTGCACCGTGCTGGCCGCGGCCCTGTTCGCGGTCGGCCGGCTGCGCGGGCGGCGCGGCATCGCCACCGCGGGTCAGCGGGCCACCTACGAGGTGCTGCACACCGCCGGGCTGGCCGCCGAGCCGCTGCGGGCCGGGCTGAGCCCTGCCGGAGCGGCCAAGGCCGCCCGTCACCTGCGCACCCTGGTCGGCGCGGACGGGTTGGCGTTGACCGACACCGAGGAACTGCTCGCCCTCGACGGGCGCGGCGCGCATCACGGAGAGCAGCTGCGTGCGGCGGCCCGACGGGTGGTCGCCTCGGAGCGCTCCACCGTGCTCGGCGAGTCGGAGCTGCGCTGCGACCGGGTCGACTGCCCGGTCCGGGGGGCGGTGGTGGCCCCGCTGGCCGGTGAGGAAGGTCGGGTCGCCGGAGCGCTGGTCGCGATCACCGACGGCGCCCCCGCTCCGGGCCTGGTGCAGGCCACCCTGGAGACCGCGCACTGGGCCGGCAGTCAGCTCGCCCTGGCCGAGCTGGACTCGTCCCGGGAGCGGCTGGCCCGGGCCGAGGTCCGCGCGCTGCGGGCCCAGATCAGCCCGCACTTCATCTACAACGCGCTGACCGCGATCGGCTCGTTCGTCCGCACCGACCCGGAACGGGCGCGGGAGCTGATCCTGGAGTTCGCCGAGTTCACCCGGTACTCGTTCCGGGCGCACGGCGAGTTCACCACGCTGGCCGAGGAGCTCCGGTCGATCGACCGCTACCTGACCATCGAGCGGGCCAGGTTCGGTGACCGGCTCCAGGTTCGGCTCCAGATCGCCCCCGAGGTGCTGCCGGTCATCCTGCCGTTCCTGTGCCTGCAGCCGCTCGTGGAGAACGCCGTCCGGCACGGGTTGTCGCGCAAGCCCGGCACGGGCATGGTGAGCATCGAGGCCCGGGACGCGGGCGCCGAATGCCACATCACGGTGGAGGACGACGGGGTGGGGATGGATCCGGGCACGTTGACCGCCGGGATTGCCGAGCTGGCCGGGACCGCTGGCGACCCGGGCGACGATCCGGGCCAGCACGTCGGTCTCTCGAACGTCGACGAGCGACTCCGGTCCGTCTTCGGGGACGGCTTCGGCCTGGTGGTGGAGACAGGTCTGGGTTCGGGTACGAAGGTGAGCATGCGGGTGCCGAAGTTCCATCCCGGCGTACGGGCCGGCTCGTGACCGCCTCGGGCTTCCTGCGCGTGCTCGCGGTGGACGACGAACCGCCCGCGCTGGACGAGCTGGCCTACCACCTGCGCGCCGATCCCCGGGTGGCCCGGCTGCACACCGCCGGCGACGCCACCGAGGCGCTACGGGTGCTCCGGGACGGCGACGTGGACGTGGTCTTCCTGGACATCCGGATGCCCGGCCTGGACGGCATGGAGCTGGCCCGGGTGCTGCGTCGCTTCGCCCGGCCACCGGCGATCGTCTTCGTCACCGCGTACGACGACGGCGCGGCGGACGCCTTCGACCTCGGTGCCACCGACTACGTTCGCAAGCCGGTACGCGCCGAGCGGCTGGCCGAGGCGTTGCGCCGGGTGGTCGGCTCGCGGGTGGTGCCGTCCCACCCGGCCGCCCTGGCCCGGACCGAGGAGGATCCGACGATCCCGATCGAGCTGGCCGGCAGCACCCGGATGCTGCCCCGGTCGGCGGTGCGGTGGGTGGAGGCGCAGGGTGACTACGCGCGGCTGCACACCGCAGACGGGGCGCATCTGGTGCGGGTGTCGCTGGCGACCCTCGCCGAGCGGTGGGCCGACGCCGGGTTCGTCCGGATCCACCGGTCGCACCTGGTGCAGCTCCGGCTGATCGCCGAGCTCCGCCTGGTCAACTCGGGGTACGTGGTGGTGGTCGACGGCACCGAACTGCCGGTCAGCCGGCGGCACATCCGGGAGCTGAAGGACAAGCTGGTCCGCGCCGCAAAGCAGGAGTGGAGCCGCTGAGCGTCCACAGCGGACTTCTCATCCGCAGTGGGTATCGCCGCTGTTCTATCCTCGGTCGTGCCGGTCCGGTACGGGGCGCGGGACCGGCGCGGGCGCACCGCCTGCACGGGGCGCCCCGCACCCTCACGTTTGGATGCAGATGCAACCTCGCCTCATCCGCCGCGCCGTACTGGCCGGCGTCGCCGTGGTGGCCGTCGTGCTGCCCGGTGCCACCCCCGCCTTCGCCGCGGACACCGGCACCATCAGCGGTCGTCTGACGACCGGTGCCGGCGCCGCTGCCCCCGACGTCCCGGTCTTCGTCTATCCGGCCGGGGACTACACGGCCGTCGCCGACACGCACACCGACGACCAGGGCAACTACACCTTGCCCCACATCGCCCCCGGCTCGTACACGGTCGGGTTCCTTCCCGGCGGCCGGCCGGAGCAGTACCACCGGCAGAAGCTGCGGCCGTGGGACGCCGACCCGGTCATCGTTGCCGCTGGCGCCACCACGACCGTCGACGAACAGTTGTTGGCCGCTGGCACCATCACCGGGCGCATCCTGGACGCCGCCGGTGAGCCCGTACCCGACCTGCGCATCCAGGCCCGTGGGGTCGACTCCGGGGAGTGGAGCGGTGCTAGCACCGACTCCGAGGGCCGGTACGAGATGGCCGTGATCGCGGGACGCTACCGGGTCAGTTTCGAGCCGATCGAAGGCTCCTACCAGGCGCAGTACGTACCCGGCGAGCTCGACGAGGAGAGCGCGGCCGTCTTCGAGGTCACCGACGACTCGGAGACCGTGGTCGACGACACGGTGCTGCCGGTGGGCACGCTGTCGGGCCGGTTCACCACCGCAGCCGGTGCACCACTGAGCGGTGCGCAGGTCTACCTCTACACCGCGAACATGCACAGCGCGGCCTGGACCGACACCGACGCCGACGGCGGGTTCGAGGTTCGGGTGTTCGCCGGCGCGTACAAGGTTGGGCTGTTCACGGAGGACCGGCAGCAGTACTACCGGGGACAGCCCACTGCCGACCTGGCCGACCTGGTGACCGTGCGGGGCGGTCAGGAAACCACTATCACCGACAGCCTGCTGGGCACCGGCTCCGTGCGGGTCACGGCCATCGACTCGGTGACCGGCGCTCCGATCGCCAACTTCTGCGCCCACGACGCGTGCAGCAACGGCACCGGCTCCGTGCTCGTCTCCGAGTTGCCGCAGGGGCGGCACGACATCTACCTGTACGCGCCCGACGGTCGCTACTTCCCTCGGG
This sequence comes from Micromonospora sp. NPDC051296, assembly GCF_040682255.1. NCBI lineage: Bacteria > Bacillati > Actinomycetota > Actinomycetes > Micromonosporales > Micromonosporaceae > Micromonospora > Micromonospora sp. NPDC051296. The sequence goes on from NZ_JBFBAO010000016.1 coordinate 27,019, forward strand.
ACCGGACCGGTGTACGGGTCCGCGCCGACCACACCACCGAGCTGACCGTCAAGCTGCGGCCCGGCGCGGTCATCACCACCACCGTGGTGGACCGGCAGAGCGGCGCACCCGTGTCGGCGGTCTGCCTGGCCACCTACCTGCCCAAGCGGGTGGCCCTCGGGGACAGCTACGGCATGTGCAGCGATCGAAGCGGCCGCGTCAACATCGGACCGCTCACCGCCGGCGACTACAAGCTGTTCGCCAGTCCGCAGGGTTCGACGTACGGGCGGCAGTGGGTCGGCCCGAACGGCGGCACCGGTGACGAGCGGGAGGCGGCGCTTGTCACCGCGACCGTCGGGCAGGTGGCCACTGGGCCGACGGTACGGCTCGACCGGGCGGGCCGGGTGACCGGCCGGGTGACGGACGCGCAGACCGGCGCGCCCCTCCCGTACGCCAACGTGTCGGTACTCACCACCCACCCGGGCGTCGGTGCCGAGGACGCACGCACCGACGAACAGGGCGTCTACACGCTGACCCGGCTCGGCCCGTACGAGTGGCCGGTGGTGTTCAGCCGTGGCTCGTACGCCACCGTCTGGTCGGGCGGTGCGACGAGCCGCTTCAAGGCCACTCCGGTGCCGGTCACCAGCGGTGCCACGGCTGTCCTCGATGCGGCACTCAACGCTGGCGTGCAGCTCACCGGCACCTTCCGCGATACCGAGGGCCGGCCGCTGTCCAGCGGTTGGGTCGTCGCGCACAGCGCCGACACCGGTGACATCGCCGCCAGTGGTTGGCTCTCCGACGGAGAGTTCAGCATGCGGCTGACCGGACGGCAGCGGATCTTCTTCAGCTACAACGTTCACCGGGGCGAGGGTGAGATGTACTCGGGCCGGTACCGGGTCGTCGACCCGGACGGCAACCGTCGGCTGGCCCGGTTCACCGTGCCGGCGACCGGCTCAATGAGCGCCGACCTGGTCATCTCGACCAGCTGATCCACCGTCGACCGGGGGTGGCAGCTCACGATGCCACCCCCGGTCCACCGGGTTTTCCACAGGCGCGGCTCGTTGTCCACAGGTTGTCCACAGCCCTCTTGACATTCCCGTCGGGCGGACGAGACTGCCGGGGTGGCCGTCGAGGATCCAGTGCCGGCACCCCGCCGACCCGAGCCGTCCCCGGCCCTCGGGGAGCAGGTCGCGCCGGGGCCACCCGCGCGTACCCGGGTGGTGCTGGCCGAGGTGTCCCGCCGGCAGCACCGCGTCGGCGGCGCCCACACCGAGCTGACCCAGCAGACCCGGGTCGGTGACGCACTGGTCCGCGGCCTGGTCCGGGCCCAACTGGCGCTGGCGTTGCAACTGTCCGCGGTGGTGCTGGTCGGGCTGGGCGGGCTGCCCTGGCTGTTCGCCATCGCACCCGCGCTCGGTCGCACCACGGTGCTCGGCGTCAACCTGCCCTGGCTGCTGCTCGCGGTGCTCTCCTTCCCGTTCCTGGCCGCCGTGGGTTGGACGTACGTGCGGCTGGCCGAACGCAACGAGCAGGACTTCACCGACCTGGTTCAGCGGCCGGAGCGCTGAATGGGCAACGACCTCGTCGTGCCGGCGATCGTGGCGGTCACCCTGGTCACCGTCGGGATCGGCTTCTACGGGCTGCGGCTGGCCCGCACCACCTCCGACTTCCTGGTCGCCTCGCGGGTGGTCAGCCCGACCTGGAACGCCGCCGCGATCGGCGGCGAGTACCTGTCGGCGGCGAGCTTCCTGGGCGTCGCCGGGCTGATCCTCAAGTACGGCGTGGACGTGCTCTGGTACCCGGTCGGCTTTGCCGCCGGCTACCTGGCCCTGCTGATGTTCGTGGCCGCGCCGCTGCGCCGGTCCGGCGCGTTCACCCTGCCCGACTTCTGCGAGCTGCGGCTGGGCTCCCGCCGGCTGCGGGCGCTGGCCACCGCCTTCGTGATCTTCATCGGCTGGCTCTACCTGGTGCCGCAGTTGCAGGGTGCCGGGCTGACGCTGGCCACGCTGGCCGGCTCGCCGTACCCGGTGGGGGCCCTGGTGGTGGCCGCGGTGGTAACCACCAACGTCGCGTTCGGTGGGATGCGCGCGATCACCTTCGTCCAGGCGTTCCAGTACTGGCTGAAGCTGACCGCGCTCGCCGTACCCGCGATCTTCCTCGCGTTGCAGTGGCAGGCCGACGGGCGACCGCCGGTGACCCCGCCCGACGGGCCGACGTTCCGGACCGCGACCACCGTCGTGGTCGAGCATCGCGCCGTCCTCACCCTGCCCGACGGGCAGACCCGGGAGGTACGCCCTGGCGACGAGTTGACCTTCGCCGCAGGTGAGCCGGTGCCGGAGGTCTCCGGGGCGGCCACGAGCGTCACCGACTGGCTGCTGCCCAGCACCGCCGGTGCCGACGACCGGGGCCTCTTCGCCACGTACTCGCTGATCCTGGCCACCTTCCTGGGCACCATGGGGCTGCCACACGTACTCGTCCGCTTCTACACAAATCCGGACGGCGCGGCCGCCCGCCGCACCACGCTGGTGGTGTTGGCCCTGGTCGGGGTCTTCTATCTGATGCCCACGATCTACGGCGTGCTCGGCCGGATCTACACCCCGCAACTGCTGGTCAGCGGCCAGACCGACGCGGTGGTGGTGCTGCTGCCCGAGGCGGCGCTCGGCGCTGGGACCACCGGCCGGCTGATGGCCGCCCTGGTCGCCGCCGGGGCGTTCGCGGCCTTTCTGTCCACCTCCTCCGGGCTGCTCACCAGCGTCGCCGGAGTGATCTCCACGGACGTGCTCGGCCGAGGCTCGGTCCACGGCTTCCGGCTGGCCACGGTGATCGCCGGGGTGGTGCCGACGATCCTCGCGCTGAACGTCTCCGGGCTGGACGTCTCACAGGTGGTCGGGCTGGCGTTCGCCGTCGCCGCGTCCAGTTTCTGCCCGCTGCTGGTGCTCGGCATCTGGTGGCGCGGGCTCACCGACGCGGGGGCGGCGGCCGGGATCCTGGTCGGCGGCGGCGCGGCGGTGACGGCGGTGCTGGTCACCGTGCTCGGCCCCCCGCTGACCGGCTGGCCGGCCACCCTCACCGCGCAGCCGGCTGCCTGGACGGTGCCGCTGGCCTTCACGGTGATGGTCGCGGTCTCCCTGGCGACCCGCCGCCGCGCCCCGGCCGACATCGGCCGCACCATGCTCCGCCTACACGCCCCCGACACCCTCCGCTTGTAAGGAAGGGCACCTTCTTAACGCCTGCGGTAGAGAAAGGGCCCCCTCTTAACACCACGGCCGACAGGCGGGCGGCGGGCGGGCGGTGGGCGGGTCACGTACGACTCGGGGATGATCTTCGACTCCGTCGCGGGTTGGTGGGAGCGCTGGTCCTGACCGGATACCGTCGGTGACATGACTGGTGAGCACCCGGCGCTGGCGCTGCGCGGCCTGGCCAAGAGGTTCGACAGCAAGATCGCGGTGGCCGGCGTGGACCTGGACGTGCCGGCCGGCTCGTTCTACGGGCTGCTCGGCCCGAACGGCGCGGGCAAGACCACCACCCTGTCGATGGCGGTCGGGCTGCTGCGGCCCGACGCCGGCGGCGCCTGGGTGCTCGGGCGCGACGTGTGGGCCGACCCGGTCGGGGCGAAGCAGCTGCTCGGCGTCATGCCGGACGGCGTACGCCTGTTCGACCGGCTCAGCGGCGCGGAGCTGCTGGCGTACCACGGTCTGCTGCGCGGTATGGACCCGGCGGTGGTCGACCAGCGCGCGGCCGAGCTGCTCGACGTGCTTGCCCTCGCCGACGCCGGCCGCACCCTGGTGGTCGACTACTCGGCCGGCATGAAGAAGAAGATCGGCCTGGCCTGCGCGCTGCTGCACGGGCCGCGGCTGCTGGTGCTGGACGAGCCGTTCGAAGCGGTCGATCCGGTCTCGGCCGCGCTGATCCGCGACATCCTCCAGCGGTACGTCGCGGGCGGCGGGACGGTGGTCTTCTCCAGCCATGTGATGGAGGTCGTGCAGCGGCTCTGCTCGCACGTCGCGATCCTCGCCGAGGGCACCATCAAGCGGGTCGGCACGCTGGCGCAGGTACGCGGCGACCGCTCGCTGGAGGAGGTCTTCGTCGAGGTGGTCGGCGGGCGTACGGCCACCGGTGAGGAGCTGGCGTGGCTGTCCCGGTGAACGCTCCGGCGAGCCCTGTCCGGCGCGTCTCGGCTCGGCACTTCGTCCGGCTCAAGCTGCGGGTGATGGGGAACAACTTCCGGGGCCAGGGCTGGCGCGTGGCGCTGTTCCTGATCGGGTCGCTGGTCGGGCTCTGGTTCGCGATCGGCGCCTTCGTCGGTTTCGCGGCCCCCGGGCTGGCCGGCAACGACCGGTACGCGATGCTGGTCGCCGCGTTCGGTGGCGGGCTGGCGGTGCTCGGCTGGCTGCTGCTGCCCCTGGTCTTCTTCGGCGTCGACGAGACGCTCGATCCGGCCCGCTTCGCGCTGCTGCCCCTGTCCCGGCGCACGCTGGTCACGGGGCTGTTCGCGGCGGCTCTGGTGAGCGTACCCACGGTCGCCGTGCTGCTGGCGCTCTCCGGCCTGGTGGTCACCGCCGGCGTGTTCGGCGGCTGGCTGGCCGCCCTGGTGGCCGCCGTCGGGGTGGTCTCCGGGCTGCTCCTCTGCGTGGCTGCGGCACGGGCGGTGACCAGCGCGTTCGCCACCATGCTCCGGTCCCGACGGGTGCGGGACCTGGCCGCCGTCCTGCTCGCGGTGGCCGCCGCGCTGCTCGGGCCGCTGCAGATCGCCGGCCTGGCCGCGATCCAGGACACCAACTGGGACCGGCTCACCGGGGTGGCGACCGTGGTCGGCTGGACCCCGTTCGGCGCACCATGGACGGCCGGCATCGACGTGGCCCAGGGGCGAGCCTGGGCCGCGCCGCTCAAGCTCCTGATCACCGCGTTGACAATTGCCGCGCTGTTGGCCTGGTGGTCGCGCTCGCTGGAGTCGGCCATGGTGGGCACGGCGACCGCCGGCCCGGCGCGGCCGAAGCCGGAGCTGACCGGCGGCTCGGTGGCCCGGCTCTTCCCGCGGGCGGCTGGCTGGCTGCGCCGCGACCAGTTCGGCGCGCTGGTCGCCCGGGAGGCCCGCTACTGGTGGCGGGACGCCCGGCGGCGGGCCAACCTGATCACCATCGCGGTGGTTGGCCTCTTCGTGCCGGTGATGGTCAACCTGGGCGGGCGGGGCTTCACCATCGACAGCGAGCAGGGGTTCAGCCCCCTCGGGGAGACCTCACCGGTCCTGGTCAGCCTCTCCATGCTCTTCGTCGGGCTGCTCGCCGCGGTGACCCTGGCCAACCAGTTCGGCTTCGACGGCAGCGCGTACGCCGCGAACGTGGTCGCCGGGGTGCCCGGCCGGCTGGAGCTGCGCGCCCGGATGACCGCCTTCTCGCTGTACGTGCTGCCGATGTTGGCGGTGGTCGCCGTGGTGGTGGCGCTGGTGCTCGGCGAACCGGCCTGGATCGGGTTCATGGCGGGCACGCTGGTCGCCACCTACGGCGCGGGGCTGGCGGTCAACTCGTTCGTCTCGGTGCTCGGCGCTTACTCGCTGCCGGAGACGAGCAACCCGTTCGCGATGAACAGCGGCGCCGGGGTGGCCAAGAGCCTGCTGACCCTGCTGGCCATGGTCGCCACCGCCGTGGGTGCCGTACCGATGGTGATCGCCGCCGCGCTGCTCGGCGACGCCTGGCTCTGGCTGGGCCTGCCGCTCGGCGTCGCGTACGGCGTCGGGGCGGCGCTGCTCGGCGCGTACCTGGCCGGCGACGTGCTGGACCGCCGCCAGCCGGAACTCCTGGCCGCAGTCACCCCCCGCCGCTGACGGCGTCGCGTTCCTGACCTGGGCACGGGCTCCGCGGGCCGGCCGAGCGGGTCACAATGTTTCACGTGAATCATGAGCCGGGTGCCCAGATCCACCACACCGACCCGTTCGCCGTGCCGGCGGGCGAGCGCTCGCCGGTACGCCGGTTGCGGGGTCGGCTCGCCGCGCCGGTGACGCTCTGGACGGCACCCGGGCCAGCCGGGCTGACCGTGTCCTCCACGTTGGTGGCGGAGGGCGAGCCGGACCGTCTGCTCGGCCTGATCGACGCCGAGTCTGACCTGTGGGCGGCGGTCGAGGAGGCCGGGCGGTTCGCGGTCGCGCCGCTCGGCCCGCCGCACCGGCAGCTGGCCGACCGGTTCGCCGGGCTGTTCCCGTCGCCCGGCGGCCTGTTCGCCACCGGGACGTGGGCCGACACGCCGTACGGTCCGGTGCCGGCCGACGCCGGCGGGTGGGCGGGGTGTCGGCTCGACAGCGCCCGGGAGTACGGCTGGGCGCTGCTGGTCGAGGCGACCATCGAGGTCGTCGAGCTGGTGGCGGAGACCGACCCGCTGCTGCACTACCGGGGCCGGTACCGCGAACTGACCTGAGCGGTCGGGTTCCGGCGTGTCGACCGGGGGTGGCGGCCTGGCTGGCGCCAGCCCAGAAGCACCGCGCCACCGACCGAAGGCGCGGTGCCAGCGACCGGCCAACGGAGTGAGCTGGGTCACGACTACCCGGGAGCAGGACTGGGCCGGCAACACCGCCGCACCACAGTTGGCCGAGGCGCTCGGGATCGACTTCTTCGGCGGCGATCTGGGCGGCGCGGCGCTGCTGGCGATCATCGCGGCGGTCGCCTTCGCCACCATCCTGGCGGTGGTCGCGGGGTTGACCCTGGTCTCGTCGTCCAGCCTGGCGCACGACTTCTACGCCTGTTCTGTTCCCGCTGTCGAACCCGGGCATCCTGTCCATCCCGTTCGGCTTCCTCTGCGGCTGGATCGGCACGGTCATCTCGAAGGAGAGCGACGAGGAGAAGTACGCCGAGTTGGAGGTGCGCGCGCTCACCGGTGCGGGTGCGCACTGATCGATCAAGGCGCGACCGGCACTGCGACTGCGGGTGCACGCAGTAGCGCAGTGTTAAGTCAGGCCCCCGGTACGACGCCCAGCGTTAACCGGGGGCACCTCCTTATAGGCTGAGCGGTATGAAGGTTGAGCAGCGTTTCGGCCCCGGTCACCGCGTCCTGGTCACCGGTGGTGCCGGCTTCGTTCCGTCACACTTGGTGGATGCACTGATCGGGCGTGGCTGCACGGTGGTCGCGCTGGACAACTTCGTCACCGGGTCGAAGGAGAACGTCGCCCACCTGCTCGACACGCCGACCTTCACGCTGGTGGAGGCCGACGTCTCCGACGGGCTGCCGGCTCATCCCGCGCTGGCGGAGCGGTTCGACGCGATCCTGCACATGGCCTCCCCGGCCAGCCCGACCGACTTCGAGAAGCTGCCGGTGGAGATCCTGCGGGTGGGTTCGGTGGCCACCCTGCACCTGCTGGAGCGCGCGGTCGCCGACGGCGCCCGGTTCCTGCTGGCCTCCACCTCCGAGGCGTACGGCGACCCGAAGGAGCACCCGCAGCGGGAGACGTACTGGGGCAACGTCAACCCGATCGGCGTCCGCAGCGTGTACGACGAGGCCAAGCGCTTCTCCGAGGCGGCGACGATGGCGTACCGCCGGAGCCGGGGGCTGGACACCGCGATCGTACGGATCTTCAACACATACGGCCCGCGGATGCGTCCGGACGACGGCCGCGCGATCCCGACCTTCATCTCCCAGGCGCTGCGCGGCGAGCCGATCACCGTGCACGGCACCGGCAACCAGACCCGCTCGATCTGCTACGTGGCGGACCTCGTCCGGGGCATCCTGCTGCTGCTCGACTCGACCGAGAGCGGGCCGGTGAACTGCGGCACCGAGCACGAGATGAGCATGCGGGAACTGGCCGAGACGATCGTGTCACTCTGCGAAAGCAAGTCCGAGGTGGCGTACGTCACCCGCGGCGCGGACGACCCGGAGATGCGCCGGCCGGACCTCACCCTCGCCCGCGAAGTGCTCGGGTACGAGCCGACGGTAACGCCCGAGGTGGGCCTGCGACGCACGATTGAGCACTTCCGCGAGCAGCTAGGGTAACCGGCCCGACACGACGCAAACGCCGACGGAGGGCGGCACTGGCCGAGGCTGCGTACCCTGAGTTACATGGCAGCCACCATCCCCGTCGCACTGCCGATCCCCCACCTGCACCGCAGCGCCGGTCGCGCGGCGGTACCGGGCCCGGGTCGACGCGACCGCGCCGCCGGAACGACCGGCACGCGCCGGTATCCGTCGTACGACGACGAGCCGGCCTTCCCCAGCGGGCCGGGAGGTCCGCGCGGACCGGTGGGGCCGGGCGGACCCGGCGGCGGGCAACCGCCGCGCGGCCGGCGACCGCGCTGGCGCCGGATCGCCCTGGTGGCCGGCGTCGTGGTGCTGGTGCTGGCGCTGATCGGCGGCACCGGTGCGTGGTTCTACGCCCGCAGCCTCGACAACAACCTGGCCCGGACCGACCCGTTCTCGGAGATCACCGGTGGCCGGCCGGCCAAGGCCGTGAACGGCGCGTTGAACATCCTGCTGGTCGGCACCGACTCGCGGGACCCGGACGCACAGATGGACCGGGCCGGTGAGTGGCGCGCCGACACCATCATCGTCCTGCACATCCCCGCGGACCATGAGGAGGCATATCTCGTCTCCATTCCGCGGGACCTGTACGTGCCGATCCCGGAGAGCGCCGGCGCGGCCTGCGACTCCGGCCAACGGCGCAAGATCAATGCGGCGTTCGCCTTCGGCGGGCTGCCGCTGGCGGTACGCACCGTCGAGTGCTTCACCGACGTGCACATCGACCACGTGATGGCGATCGACTTCGGCGGATTCAAGCAGGTCACCGACGCGCTCGGCGGGGTCGACCTGAAGGTGGAGCGGACCATCACCTCGATCCACAAGCCGTACCGGAAGTTCACCAAGGGCACCAACCACATGAATGGCACCGAGGCGCTGGACTGGATCCGGCAGCGCAAGCAGTTCCCGGACGGCGACTTCGCCCGGATGCGCCACCAGCAGGAGTTCCTCCGGGCGCTGATGGACAAGGCGGCGAGCACGGACACGCTGACCAATCCGAAGAAACTCAACGCATTCCTCAGGTCCGTGACCGACGCGGTAACCGTGGACCAGGAATTCTCGCTGACCGACATGGCCCTGGAATTCCGCAACCTGCGGGGCGAGAACCTCACCTTCGTCACCAGCCCCCACCTGGGCAGCGACATGATCAACGGCGAGTCGGTGGTCGTCTCCGACCGGGAGAACGCCCTGACCATGTACCGGGCGATGTCCGCCGACACGATGGCCGACTGGGTGCGGGCGAACAAGAAACCGGAGTCCGACAACGGCTGACGACGGGCGCTGCGCGCATGGACCGCAGCGCCCGTCCCGGTTCACCGCCCACCGGCCAACCGGACGCCGCCACCGCCGGCGCTAATGCCTGAACATTTCCTGTGAACCAACCGCCAACCGTCTATTTGGATCTGTACGTTCGGCCATTTCAGCTGGATGACGCGGCGGAGAACGGTGACTGGCCAGCAAGCGAACTCGCCACGGCGGGAATGCGTACGTAAAGTGTTCCCGCCCCCCCGAGTACACGAGCTGGAGCATGCATGCCGGTTCACAGCCCCTCCCTGCTCGAGCCGCCTCGTGCGTCCGCCACCCCGCCCGCGCCCAAGGGCAGGGCACGATCCGGCAAGGCCGGGAAGGGGCTCGCCCGGCGCAAGGACCCGCTCTGGGCCCGGCTCACCGTGGTCTTCGGCGCCGTACTGATGATGACCAGCGGCATCGCCATCGTCGGCAGCAAGGCGGTGATCAGTCAGGCCACCGGCAGCATCTCCCAGCGCAACCTGCTCGGCGACGCGGGCAAGACGTTGGCGGAGGGCGGTAGCGACCTCAAGGGCCCGATTGACATGCTGCTGCTGGGCGTGGATGCCCGGGAGCGGTGGGCCGCCGACGACGTCCGGGCGGACAGCATCATCGTGCTGCATATCCCGGCCACCCACGACCAGGCCTACCTGATCTCGATCCCCCGGGACACCGAGGCGCGAATCCCGGCGTTCCCGAAGACGGGCTACCAGGGCGGGGTGGAAAAGATCAACGCAGCCTTCCAGGCGGGTGCCCGCAACGGCGGCGGCTGGGAGGGCGGCGCCCAACTGATGGCGCAGACCATCAAGAGCATGACCGGCGTCAGCTTCGATGGGGCGGCGATCATCAATTTCGGTGGCTTCAAGAACGTCATCGACGCCCTCGGCACCGTGCGCATCTGTCCGAAGCAGGACGTCAAGTCCATCCACATGTCGTACGTCGACGGCGAGCCGATGTGGAACGCGGACGCCAAGAAGACCGGCAAGCCGAGGACCCCGGTGGTGCACAAGAAGGGCTGCCAGGAGATGGAGGGCTGGGCCGCGCTGGACTACTCCCGCCAGCGTTACGGCCTCACCGGCGGCGACTACGCGCGGCAGCAGAACCAGCAGCAGCTGATCAAAGCGATGGCCAAGAAGGCCAGCTCGAACGGCACAATGACCGATCTCGGCAAGCTCAATGGGCTGATCAAGGCCGCCGGCAAGGCGTTCATCCTGGACACCGGGGGCGTGCCGGTGGAGGACTTCGTCTTCACCATGCGCGGGGTCACCGGCAACGAACTGATCATGCTGAAGACCAACGGCGGCACGTACAACGGCAACGGCAACGGCAACGAGGCGCTCAGCGAGCAGACCCTGGACATGTTCCACGCGGTCAAGCAGGACAAGCTCGCCGAGTTCGTCTTCTACAACCCCGAGGTGATCTCCTCCCGCAAGTGACCCGGTGCCGATACCCCGGATCGGCCGCCACCCTCCGTAATCCTTCGTAGCCTGACATGAGCAGGATTCATGTTGGGCCGACGGGGAGGGACGTCACGGCCAGATTGGCGCGGGACGGCGGAAAGCGGGCATCGGGCGGCGGCTCGGGGCGGCCGCGTTGGCCCCGCGTACTGCTCGGGATCGGGCTGGCGGTGGTGCTGCTGGCCACGCTCGCCGTGGTCGGCCTCCGGGTGCTCACCGCCCGGTACGAGCGCTCGATCACCCGCGAGCAACTGCTGGACCCGACCGCCCGCGCCGGCCGCACCGACCTGGACGGCCCGCTCAACTACCTGCTCGTCGGCTCGGACCGCCGGCCCGGCGACACCGGGCCGCAGCAGCGCACCGACACCATCCTGATCGTGCACGTCCCCGCCGGGCTACGCGAGGGCTACCTGGTCTCCGTGCCACGCGACCTGCTGGTCACCATCCCGCCCGGCGGCGGCTACCCCGGCGGCGAAGACAAGATCAACACCGCCTACGAGTACGGCGGGGGCGGCCAGGCCGGGGCGAGGCTGCTCTCCGCCACCCTGGCCAAGCTCACCGGGATCCGCTTCGACGGTGCCGCCCTGGTCGACTTTGCCGGCCTACGAAGCGTGGTCGACCTGCTCGGCGGAGTGAACATGTGCGTGCGGACCGAGGTGCGCTCGATCCACACCAACCGGGTGTTCCATCCCGGCTGCCAACAGATGGACGGCGCGCAGGCGCTCGACTACGTACGCCAGCGCTACGACCTGCCCGGCGGCGACTACGACCGGCAGACCAACCAGCAGCAGTTGCTGGGCGCCATGCTCGAACGCGCGGGACAGACCGATCTGCGCAGCAATCCCGTCCAGCTCCATCGGCTCATCCGGGCGGTCGGCGGGTCGCTGACCGTGGACACCAACGGGGTGCCGGTGGAGGATCTGCTGCTCGCGCTGCGCGGCCTGTCCACCGACGCACTGCGCGGCGTGCAGGTGCCTTCGTACCCACAGACCATCGACCAGGTGTCGTACGTCGTGCTCGACAACGGGGGCGACGGGTTGTTCGATGCGGTACGCGGCACCCGGATGCCGCAGTGGGCCGGCGCCCATCCGCGCTGGGTGACCCGACTCTGACCCGCAGGACGGCGGCGCGGCGACCCGACGTGGGGCGTCGCCGCGCCGGACGCGAGGGTCGCCGGGACGAGGTTCTAGGCTTGGTACCCGTGTTCGGACCTCAGATACCCACGGCAACCATTTCGGAGATCACCGAAGAGACGTACCTGCTCGACGTCCGGGAGGACGACGAGTGGGCCGCCGGTCATGCGCCCGGCGCCCACCACCTGCCGATGATGGAACTACCGGCCCGGATCGCCGAGGTCCCGACCGACCGGGACGTCGCCGTGATCTGCCGCTCCGGCGGGCGTTCCGGCCAGGTCGTCGCGTACCTCATGCGCAACGGGTGGGACCAGGTGCGCAACGTCGAGGGCGGGATGGGCGACTGGGCAGCCGCCGGACGGCCGGTGATCGGCTCGGACGGGCAGCCGGGCTGGGTCCTGTAGGGCGGGACCGGATGGCCACACCCCTCGTCTTCGCACACCGTGGCGCGTCGCACGACCTGCCGGAACACACCCTTGCCGCGTACCTGCGCGCCATCGACGAGGGCGCCGACGGGCTGGAGTGCGATGTCCGGCTCACCCGCGACGGGCACCTGGTCTGCGTACACGACCGCCGGCTGGACCGGACCAGCAACGGCCGTGGGCTGGTCAGCGCGCGTACCCTCGCCGAGCTGGACGAGTTGGACTACGGCTCCTGGCACCCGGGCTGCGTACCGGCCGACGGCGACGAGGTGCTCGACGACTCGCACACCCGGCTGCTTACCCTCGAACGGTTGCTGGAAGCCGTCCTCGCCGCCGGTCGGCCGGTTCGGCTGCTGGTGGAGACCAAGCACCCGTCCCGTTACGGCGGCGACGTCGAGCGCCGGCTGGTCGCGCTGCTGCGCCGGTACGGCCTGCTCGAACCGCGGCCCGACGATCCGGTACGGGTGACGGTGATGTCCTTCTCGCCACTGGCCGTACGTCGGATCGGGGCGCTGGCTCCCGCGCTGCCGACCGTGCTGCTGCTGGAGGTGCTGCCCCGCTGGCTGCGGCTGGGCCGGCTGCCGTTCGGTGCCGGCATCGCCGGCCCGGGGGTCGGGCTGGTGCGGGCCCGCCCCACGCTGGTGCCGGCGCTGCGGGCCGCCGGCAACCGGGTCTACGTCTGGACCGTGAACGAGCCGGACGACCTCGATCTCGTACTGGCCGCCGGGGTGGACGGAGTGATCACCGACCGTCCGGCGCAGACGCTGGCCCGGTTGCGTCGGTGAGCCGGTCGGGGGTGCCCGCGAACACGGGCGGCAGGGCACACTCGGGGTCATGCCGGAGCGCACCGACTACGCGGCTCTCATCGCCGGGCACACCGTCGTCATCGAGATGATCAACTCGGGCGACGCGGGCCTGCCGGTCCTGACCCAGTTGCTCCGGGTGGCGCAGCCGGCGCTCGGCGCCGCAGGAATGGCATTCGTGGAGTTCGCACCGAGTGGCGGTCGGGTGATCGCCGCCACCGGTGCCGCCGAGTGGACCATCGGCCGGCCGCTGTCGGCGAGCGACCCGGCCACCGTCTGCCTCCTCTCCGGCCCGCGCGTGCAGTGCGTACGGACCGATCACCTCACCAACCAGCTCGCCGTCGAGCTGGCCGAACGTGGCCTGCGGCGGATGGTGGTCTCCCGGGCGGAGATCGGCGGGCACACCGTCGGCAGCCTGCACGCGCTGTACCCGGCCGGCGCCGACGAGCCCGGCCC